>CALISP010000032.1 GCA_938041705.1 uncultured Cocleimonas sp.
ACAGCAGCGATTAAAGAGCCAAAATGTAAAGGGCCAGTAGGAGAAGGTGCAAATCTGCCTACCTTTATAGTGTTTGTGTTTGATTCGTTTGAATTTTGCATTATGGAGTCATAATACAAGAAAGTGCTAAAAGTAGGGGGGTGTCTAATTAAATATGTTTAGGTTTATATTTTTTAATTGAATTCTAAAAATATTATTAACACTATATAAGAAATATCCAGACATTAAAAAAGGAGCTATCGGTTACTACCAAAGCTCCTTCAATATATTTTGTGATAAAACTATTAAGCGATTTGTTTTTCTTTAATCTCTTCTGTCGTTTTACAATCAATGCAAAGATTAGCAGTAGGGCGAACTTCTAGACGTTGAAGTCCAATTTCGATTCCACATGCATCACAAAAACCATAGTCATCCGCATCAACACGGACAATGGTTTTATCAATTTTCTTAACCAGTTTTCTTTCTCTATCACGGGCACGCAGTTCAAGAGTAAATTCTTCTTCTTGAGTTGCACGATCTGCTGGGTCTGAGAAGTTGCTCGCTTCTTCAGCCATATGGCCCATAGTGCGATCTACTTCTTTCATTAGGCTTGTTTTCCAAGCAATTAGAATACTACGAAAATGAGCGAGTTGATCTTCGTTCATGTACTCTTCGTTTTTTTTCTCCTGATAAGGCTCAATGCCATCTACAGGTAACGCTGACTTGCGGGTAATTGCTGATTTTGTAGCCATACTATCCTCGTGATATTGCTAGCGCGAAACTTGTTTGTATAACAAGAATTTAGCTGTTGGAACAGAATTTCAAGGCGCGTATTGTACATGAAAAACCCCCAAGGTAAATACCTACTTTTCTGAGGGTTATTACTTTAAGGTATCACCTTGAATACTTTAATAAAATTCGCTTTGTTTGACCTAACTATTACGCTAATGTTCATTATATTTACCTTAAATTAAGATTAAATGATTACTAAACCCGACCAACATCAGCTATCCCAAGTAAAAAACCTCCATGAGGAGCTGCATTATCATAATCATCGTTACTACGTTTTAGATGATCCTGAGATTCCTGATAGCGAATACGATAAGTTATTGCGTGAATTACAAGCATTAGAAACTCAATTCCCTGAGCTTTTAACGTCTGATTCACCTAGTCAGCGAGTAGGTGCACCTCCTTTAAGTGAATTTACTCAAGTTACTCATTTAGTACCGATGCTTTCTTTGGGTAATGCTTTTAATGAAACCGAAGTACTAGCTTTCGAAAAGCGATTATTAGATCGGTTAACTAATATTAATCCCGATAACACTATTACCGAATTAGAATACGCAGTTGAGCCAAAGTTGGATGGGCTGGCGGTAAGCTTATTATACGAAAATGGAATTTTAATCCAAGGTGCAACAAGAGGTGATGGTGAGACAGGTGAAAATATCACTGAGAATGTTCGGACCATAAACTCGATTCCTTTAAAACTAAGTGGCGATAATATTCCTCAAACACTTGAGGTAAGGGGTGAAGTTTATATGCCTAAAGCTTCTTTCGAGGCATTGAACAACAAAGCGAGAGAGCAGGGTGAAAAGACTTTTGTTAACCCACGTAATGCAGCGGCAGGAAGTATGCGTCAATTAGACTCGCGTATCACTGCTTCACGCAATCTCGCTATGTATTGTTATGCTACAGGAAGAATGGTCGGAGCTGACGTACCTGCAAAACATAGTGATGCATTACAGCAACTCGCATCATGGGGCTTTAGAATTTGCCCTGATAGTAAAGTAGTGACTGGTGCTAAGGGTTGTCTTGAATACTTTGAAGAAATAGGATCTAAACGAGATGATCTATCTTACGATATTGATGGCGTCGTATTTAAAGTCAATTCGCTAGAGTTACAACATCAACTTGGATTTGTTAGTCGTGCACCACGTTGGGCTATTGCACATAAATTTCCTGCACAAGAAGAAATGACTCTATTAAAGGATGTCGAATTTCAAGTGGGACGTACAGGAGCTTTAACACCTGTAGCACGTCTTGAACCAGTATTTGTCGGTGGAGTTACCGTTACTAATGCTACTTTGCACAATATGGATGAGATTGAGCGAAAAGATGTTCGCGTGGGTGATACTGTAATTGTTAGAAGGGCAGGGGATGTCATTCCTGAAGTCGCTAGAATAGTTCCTGCTAAACGCCCCGATAATACTCAAAAAATTGTAATGCCTAGCCAATGTCCTGTATGTAATTCTGCAGTAGAGCAGATAGATGGTGAAGCTGTTTCACGTTGTACAGGTGGCTTAGTTTGTCCTGCACAACAAAAGCAAGCCATAAAACATTTTGCTTCTCGTAAAGCGTTAGATATTGATGGCTTAGGTGATAAGTTAGTTGAACAGTTATTCGATGAAAAATTAATTGAAAATATTAGTGATTTATATCGATTAAAAGTTGAAGATCTTATTAAGTTAGAACGAATGGGTGAAAAATCCGCTGAAAACTTAATTAAATCTTTAGAGCTTAGTAAAAAACCTACCTTAGCTCGATTCATTTATTCCTTAGGTATACGTGAGGTAGGTGAAACTACCGCTAAATCTTTATCAAATCATTACCTTTCATTAGAGGCAATCAAAGAGGCTGATGAAGAAAATTTACAGGAAGTAAATGATGTTGGTCCCATTGTAGCGAGTCATGTAGTTAGTTTTTTTCAAGAAGATCACAATAACCAAATCATTGACGCTTTATTTTCAACAGGTATTGATCCTGTCCTGCCTATAGTTGTTGATGCAAAAGAGCTTCCACTGTCAGGAAACACTTATGTGATTACTGGAACCTTAAATAAAATGGGAAGAAGCGATGCGAAAGCCCAATTGGAAGCTCTAGGTGCGAAAGTATCTGGAAGTATTTCTAAAAATACCACCGCTCTCATAGCTGGAGAAAAGGCCGGTTCAAAGTTAACAAAAGCAGAGAGTTTAGGGGTTGAAGTATTGGATGAAGAGGCTTTATTAAAACTAATAAAAATTACTGCATCAGACGCTTGACAGTAAGCTTTTTCACACTTAATATACGCGCCTCGTTGAGAGACACTAGTGGCATGTGTTCTTGTTGATACGAAGCGGGTGTAGCTCAGCTGGTAGAGCACGACCTTGCCAAGGTCGGGGTCACGAGTTCGAATCTCGTTACCCGCTCCAAATATT
>CALISP010000033.1 GCA_938041705.1 uncultured Cocleimonas sp.
CTAGCTAATGCTTGTTTAGCCCGAACAGCGCCGCGATACTTTCGATCAAAGTTTTTGGGTTGATAACCGGTGTAACGAATCGGTGCATCTGCAATTAGCATTTCAGGAAGTAACTCACCATGTTCAATCATATTCGCAAACAAGAAGGGCTTTAGCGTACTGCCTGTACTTCGTGAACGTTGGATTAAATCAATCGCTTGGCCATGTTCTAGCTTACCACCACGTTTAGGTGAAGCATTACCAATATAAGCTTGAATTTCAAAAGTATGATTATCAATAACTAATAATGAAAGATTATGAATGTCTTTTAACGCTAATAATTGTGAGTGATATTTTACAATCTCATTTGCTTGAGCTTGCAGCCCATAATTTATGGTGGTGTGAAAACGTTTTTGTTGTTGCTGTTGTTTTACTAGCGTATCTAACAAATGTGGTGCTGCTCTTGGTAAACGCTTAGGCTTTATAGGTAAAGGTTCTGCAATTGCGAGTTGGTAATCTAGTTTGCTAAGGTGTTTTTGGTCTAACAAACGGCTTAGTAAACGATCGCGTTTCTGTTTAAGTTTGTCTCGTTTGCGCCCGAGGTGAATTAAAGCTGGGCTATTTGGTAATACTGCAAGCATGGCACTTTCTGCCCACGATAATTGTTTTGGACTACGACCAAAGTAACGCCAAGATGCGGCTTCTAAACCTACAACATTTCCACCAAAAGGAGCATGACTAGCATAGAGTTTTAATATTTGTTGTTTATCAAATCGGGTTTCTAAGCGTAATGCGCGAAACGCTTCCAAAACTTTTTGAGTCATAGTGCGTGGCGGGTTTTTACCTGCAAGACGGATCACTTGCATAGAGAGAGTGCTTCCTCCACTGACAATACGCCCTGCATTTAAGTTGAGCTTTATTGCTCGACCAATCGCCAACGGATCAACACCAAGATGGCTGTAAAAGCGCTTGTCTTCAAAAGCCACAATGCTTTTTTTAAATTTATCTGGGAGTGTTTTAACTGGAGGGAAACGCCACTGTCCATCATTAGCAATATGGGCACCTAGTAACTGGCCCTCTTTACTCAATAAAACACCAGAAACAGGCGCTTTAAATAAAGGTTGAGGTAAGCAGTAATAAAACCAGGTTGCTAATACAAACAGCGAAACGAGCAATAGAAGTTTTTTTGTATTCTGTTTGAAAAATGAGGTTTTCACTGTTTAACCTTGGGAAAGTGCTCAAAAGTAGGGGGGTGTCTTTTATAAGAAAATTTGGTTTTTCGTTTCGGCTTTCCCCGGTATTTCCCTATGAAAATTTCTCTACTACCTGCCTAACTCTTAAGAGTTTAAACAGGCACTATTTTTAATAGATTTATTGAGCGTTAACCGCTTTTGCCTCCATACTTTCTTGATGGTTTTTTATTGTTTGTGAACTATCCAGTTCTTTCACAATGTCTAACCAAAGACCTTTTTGTGTTGCTTTAATATTACCGTCATACATTGCTTCTGCAGAGATAGCTGGCTGATAATAACGCCCTTGATAAGATGCGTTTGCAAGTAATTGGAAAGTCTTTACTTCTCCTTTTTTCAAAGGAAAATAATAATGAATACGATCATCACGTAAGTCTCTGTAATCAAACTTACCCTTATTATTTACTTGTTCAGTTGCTGACAGTATTTCTAAACCAGCGGCTGCAGGAATAGTCAGGGCAATATTCTCAACATTGAAGTTAGAAGTATTTCGCAATGTGACTGAGATCATCGTGTCATTTCCTTGTAATACCTGCCAAGCGGTTTGACTTGAGTTTTGATTCCAAGTTTTCTTATCTTCATCACCTCGGCTTGCAAAACTAACCGCCATCGTTAAGCCCTTTTCATGACTGACTTCATTTCCAGCTACAGGTACTCCACTGCTAAGCAAGTTAGCAAATAACTTTACACCACTGGTATTTTCAACGGCAATTTCGGCATCTGCTTTTAGTAAACGAGTAGTAGTAAAAGATTTCTTACTGTTAATTTCAGTGCTATTTCCGCTTTCGTTTATCTTGGCACTGAAACTGCTCGTATCACCATCTAAATATCGTGAAACACCCATAAGCGCCCAAGCAATACCTTGCGTATTTTGATAAGCGTCACTACTCATCTCAGCAGCAATTTGCTCTAAAAGATTATTGGCATCTTGCTTCTTATTAAGTGCCACCAAACTCTCAAGACGTAAACCTAAGTCACCTAACGTTGAGCTGAAAGTGCGATCACTGTTCTTAACTTCTGTTACGTCTAAAGACATGCCTTGGATTAAAGCTTGCGCCGCAGCAGGTTGTGAAGCTGTTTGATAAGCCGATGCTAATAGCCAACGAGCTTTTTTGTTTAGACTGTTATTTTTATTAGCATTAGCATTGTTATCAGCACTTTGGGAGTTATTAACATTCGCAGCTTCACGTAACCGGTTCATTGCTCCCAGTTGCGGCTTACCCGCCAATGCTAAAACATATAAGCGATAAGCTTGCACATGTGAATAATTATTACTTGCTACAATATATTGCTGGGCAGTTCTACTTTGATAATTTAGCCATTTTCTTAATAAAGTAGAGGGTATTAAATATCCTAGCTTTTGCGCTTCTAATAAAAAGTGACCCGCGTAAATACTAGCCCATGCGTTGTTATTAGCAGCACCAGTTCCTGGCCAGTAACTTAAATCACCAGAGGCTATTTGAAAGCTTTGAAGTTTATCAATTGCTCGTCGCACATGATGTTCAGTTTCTTGTTTTTGTTTATCACTAAGCTCCATCACATTAGATAAATACAACTGCGGAAAAACTGCAGAAGTAGTTTGCTCTAAACAACCATGTGGATAACGCGTTAAATAATCTAAACGCTTTTTAAGGTTTAACGAAGGCACTGAAGACAATTCGAGTACTGCGTTATTAGTCCCAGCAAGTCCAAATGGTTTAGCTTTGTTAATCCAAGAGGTATTCGGTTCTATCACTTTAGTAACTGTACGCGTGGTTTCTTGGTTAGCTCGACGTATATCTAAATAAACTTCTTTAGTAGATATGTGTTCATTATTGGCACCGGCTGATGCGGTAAACTTTAATTGAGTCTTACCAGGTTTGTTGCCCGTTTTTATTTTAATAAAGATGGTTTTCTCACCAATTTTACTGATTTGTATCGTTTGATCATTAGTATTTACGAGGCTGACCAAATCATCTGTTTGTAGTGAAACTTTTACTTCTTTTATTCCTTTATCCATAACAAACAAAGAAACAGGTATTGCCACTTCTTCATCAGGACCTAATACACGTGGCAAACTGGTTTGAAGCATTAATGGTTGACGAACAAATATAGATTGATGTGTTTTGCCATAGGCTGCGGTGTTGTTAAACGTATTACCGGCAACTAGCATTACTCTCACCGCACCTAAATACGGTGGAAGCTCTACTTCGTGTTCAGCAGTTTCACCCGTTTTTAAATTGAATGGCCCAATGTATTTAACTACAGGAGGAAAACGTCGCTTCTTACTGTCATCATCTTCGTTTTCTTCTTCGTCACCACCACCCAAGGCAAGCATGCGTTCTAACTTTCCACCATAAGCACCAACAACATCGTCGAATAAATCCCAAGTCTTTATGCCTAGCGCTTCTTTACGATAAAAGTAACGATGTAAGTTAGGCGTTTTAAACGATGTAAGCCCAAGTAAGCCTTCATCAACTACTGCAAGGGTGTAATTCATTGCTTGGCCATTTGCTTCGCTGACTTTAATGGTTTGTTTGGATTCAGGACGCCATTCGTTTTCAGCTTTTATTGTTGGCAACAGATAACTTTTTGGATTACTCACTTCTAATGGAATAATTCCATACAAGCGTATCGGGCGATCATTTGTTTTACCTTCATGTGGCTGCAATAAAGTCATATGCACATAAATATTAGGAGCCATATTCTCCGTAATATGTATTTTGAATTGGACTCGATTTTCTTCACTTTCTTTTTTATCCGCTTTTTCAAAATCAACCCAGCGCTGTTCTAAAATTTGACTGCCCGTTTCAACTGTTAATAAAGCACGCCCTTGGGCAGCAGCAGGCAATTGGATGGTTGCTGTTTCACCTACGCTGTATGCTGGCTTATCAGAGAACAGGTTTAAACGGCTTGCTGCACCGCTACCTTCTTCTTGTGCACGCCCTGCCCAGCCTGGCCAATCGATATAAACCGTTTTTCCTGTACAGTGATTTCCTTCTAAATCACAAGCACGAATTAAATAGCGGCCCCATTTCGGATATTTTATTTGGAACTTCCATTCACCTTCTCCATTGCTGGTAGTTACAATATCTTGTTGGAGTAGTTGCTTGTGTTTGCTATCTGCATACTGTGCGAGAGAATCTGCTGATTTGTCCCACCACCATTTCCAATGTACTTTAAATAAACTCACTTGAACTTTATCTAATGATACATTTTCTCCTTTTGCATTTAAGCTAGCCAAATTAACGGTATGCATAATATCGGTTAATAACATCCCTCGTGTAGCATCACCTTTTGGTAGCTTTAAACCCACATAATTTTCATAAGGATGATAATCGAGGCTACTACGGCTAATACTAAATGCACCACCATCTTCAAATACGCGAGAGGTAAACTTTGCTTTCAACATTCCAGCAGGTTTACCATCGACTTTTAATGCTTTGTTAAAGCGTAAATATCCTTCTTGATCCAAACGTCCTTTTAGTAATGCTTGGTCTTTACTGCGTAAACTGCGAGCGGGATCATCAAAGGTATAATCTGTGTATTTACCAAAAGTTGTTTTCTTTTTAGCAAACTTAACTGATATGTCTGCTTTTAATTTATTTGCTGTAGCGCCATGCAACCACTGAGAAAATAGAGTGCCACTTACAGCGCCATCGGAGCTGTATAGAATCTCAGCATCTTTATATTCATTACTGCTACTATTTTCATCATTACTATTAGTCTTGTCTTTAAATGAAAGCTCTAGCTTAAGACGATTAGGACGCACAGTCTCAATCATTAACGATTTACTAAACGTGCTTCCGCCAACAAAGGCTTTTACCAACCAATTACCTGTTTGTGCTTTTTCAGCGGTTTTGAAATTAAAGGCATAAAACCCCCCCACTGAGTCTGTACTTGTTTTAGTTTTCACAATACGACCTTGTGGGTCGATTAACTGCATCATCACAGGATATTTTTCGGGAAGCTTAGTTTCAGCAGGATCTTGTGGAGATTTATTTTGTAGTACAAAGGTTAAGAAAATATCATCGCCAGGTCGCCATACTCCACGTTCTCCATAGATGAAACCCTTGATGCCTTTTTTAATTTTATCGCCACCAACATCAAAATGACTTACAGCCAATGCTGTTTTAGTATTCAGTTTTAAATACGTAGTATCTTCAAACTTTTTTGCGACTAATAAAAAAGGAGTATCTTCGAGTTTTATGTTGGCAAAACCCGAGCCGTCCGAGGTACCTGTTGATAAAACTTGGCCTTGAAAATCACGTACTTCAAATTCCGTACCTGTGAGTGGTTTCGCCGTGCGGATATCAGTCGAAATTACTTGTAGATTACCCTTAGCGTCTTGTTTTGTTATTAAACCAATATTACTCGCTATAAAATTCTGACTTGATATGGTCTTGTTGTTGCCATATAAATAGTAAGAGTCTGAACAAGGGTTGTTTCGCTCATCCCAATTATAATTGTTAAAACTTGGGTTGTTACCTTCGTAGTAATCACTAATACCATCCCAACCGCTTGCTTGATTAACGCCATAATCTTCCCAATTTTTTAGAGGGATAGTACCTTTATCAGCAGGTGGTGTAGAGCTTGGACACCCATAAGTTGAATGACGGCGTTTTATTGATATAGATAAACGAAGTAAACCCCCAGGGTGTTCTTTCATTAAATCAGTTACGTTAAATGAAAAACGATTCCATTGATTTGGATCTGCAGGTTTTAACGGGATTGTTTTACGCCATAAATAACGACCACCTCGCTTTATTTCAGAAGAACCAGACAGACCATTTAATTGTAAAAACTGAGCAACATTCTCGGGATATATTTTAAATGCTGTGACATCAACGGCGCTTACCCCAACAGCATCGAACGGAATATTTAAAACGGTATTTGGAGGTAATATAGAACCTTTTCTTGCAAACTTTACTTGAGGTTTGACATCATTAAAACTAACGCTTTGCTCAATTTTATCAGTTAAGACTTTATTACTATTTTTAGCTTTAATGCCCTTATGAAGTCTAACGGTAAATTTTCCCGTTATGTTACGTTTAGGGTAAATATTAATTACATTGCCCGTAACGCGAACACTGAATTTGTTTTTAGCTAGCTCAACTAATCCATCTAAATTTTGGCTTCTATCTAACTCATCAGAAAATCTTACTTCAACAAAAGGGTTGCTTGTTGATTCATGAATGACATTTATATTGGTTATTTCAAAGGACTCTAAACTAGGGATAGCAATATCCTTTTGTCCCTGACTTTTAATATTAATTTTTTCAGTATTCCAAGAGAGTTTAAGTATGCTCTCAAAACTATCACGTTTAATATCTCGAATAATAAAGTTATGTGTTTTGGCATCGTTGTCATGCAACCATTCAACTGGCAATGATTGGTTCTGAAGTTTAGCCCTTAAAATACCCTGTACTGCTTTTTCATCAATACTATCTGATACTAATAGCTGTCCTTTTAGCATCATTTCATCTGAGCTATTACTAACAGAGCTTAAACCAAAAGTATTTATTTGATATTCGAGAGGAATGACATTAAAAGTAAACTGAAAGGGAGCTACTTTTGCTGGTACATCTTTCAAATCTTTTGGCTTAATACTTACTTTATAATTCGTGCCTGGTAATAAGGGATCTTTTGGTTGCCACACAATTCGAGATTTAGTCTCAAATATTGGCTTTCCCTCAATAGCTGGAGAAATAAACATTATTTTGCTGGCATCTTTACCCACCAGAGAATCGTCAATCACATCTCGATTAAAATTGATTTCGATAGGGCTATTTTTGGAAACAATACCTCGCGTATGAGTACCGCTTATCTTGTTCCAATTAAAAGGGTCCTGATCAATAACTTTTTGAACAGTTTCAACTTCAACAATACTTTCTGCTTCGCTGCTTTGTTGTCCTGTATTTTGTTGATTCGCGCTACCTTGGTTTTCAGCTTGTTGGTCTAAATTTACGGTATCTTGAGTAAGTGCATTTACAGCCTTATCAGCGGTCGTTGTTTTTGAGAGAGCGGCATCTGGTTTATCAGCCTTATTGGAATTATTACCTCCACCACAAGCCATTAATAATAGACAAACTATAACTAAAATGAACGTTTTTGGTGAGCGCTGCGTTGTCACTGATTTATCCCCTGATAGATATGAATTAAAAGAAACTTTGCTTAAACTTTTTAACATTGGAAACTTAATCAAAGACTAATTTCTAATAACTATATCAGCTTTGAATTTACTTTCATGCGGAAGTTTTGCCATTTTAATTTGGAGATTATGTGCAGAGATCCGTCAATACCATTGATCTGTTTAACCCTATTAAGTTCCAAACATAAACAAAGCAAAACATATTAAAAGTAGGGGGGTGTCTTTTGAAGACTCTTTTAATAGTTATTTAACGAGATGCTCTTTTAAAACATAGTCTAAAGCACTACAAACTGCGGCAACCTGAGCTTGAATACAAATCTCATCATTTATCTCTGGACTGTCAGGATACACTTCAGTTGTTGTACTATAAATACTATCCGTCATTCCTGTAGCTAAACCCAATTTAGATATTTCATAATTAATCACACCCTCTTGAGTAGTAGGTACACCTATAATTTTTCCGTTTTCATCAGCTGGGGCGATATGAGTAACTTTTCTTACACCATTAATAATGGCTTTCTGAAATTCATGAGCTGGCTTTTCGCTATCACCTACAAGATATAAACCATCTGGTATATCCCAATAGGGTTGATGAATATTATCGCGTGCTGCTAACGCTGGTCTAAATTCACTATTATCAGTATCTGTAGTTTCATGCAGATCAATGTGAGCAGTAAATTTTATAGCTGATGCTTTCATGTAATTCATCAGGAAAAGTGCTTCTTCTGCTTCTGCTTCACCATCTGCATTAAAGGATCGGTTTGGATCAACTGTGTATGGGTTCCATCGATTTATGGTTTCATAACCCCAAGGACTAACACAAGGAGCTATCAAAATATTAAAGTTATCGCTGTAGTTTAATGCGGCAGTTTCCAAAAAACGAATTGCGCCCTGCACGCCACTGGTTTCATAACCATGGACACCACCAGTAATTAATATATTGGGCTTATGTTGCTCCCATTCGCGTGTTTTAACGATGTACAAAGGATACTTTTCAGGAGCATAAAAAAGTGTTCCGTATTCTTCAATATCGAAGCTTTTATTAAGTGGCTCTAGCTTAGCAAGAACCTCATCTTGATATGAACGCTTTACATCTTGTTTTGATAACCAGTCTGCTTTGTCATCATCATCCCATTTTTTATTTACTGATCCAATGGGGTATTTTTCGTTAACATTCATTCTGTAGGGCGCCTATGAAAAGTAGAAAACACTTTATAAGTAAATTAGGTTTTTTAAATTACTTTGATCAAAAGATTATTCGTTTATAAAATACCGAACAATTCCGTAAATATACAATAAAGAGAAAATAATATTGATATATTTCAATTGCTTTTCAGTATGTAGCCAAGCGCAATAAACCCATATTAAGCAAAAAGGTAAGCTAATAAACATCGTATAGGGATACCAGTTTTGAACAATTGCAATGGTACTAAGTATGCCTAAAATCAAAGCAAACCATTTTAATTGTTGTTCATACTCAGACAGTTTTTTTCTTGCCATATAAGTTCCTTATTACATATCTACAAAATAATAACTCTACAATACTGATGTTTGGTGTTGTTCGAAAGGGATTTAGACCCTTTTATCTGTTTGAGATTGTGAACAAGGTGTTTAAATTAAAAGATGAATCTACATTTATTATTTGATTCATTATTATGAAAACAACGTCTAATACGTTCCTAGTTTTCAGTTTAAAGATCGCTGCTTTAATTGCGTTCATTTATCTGACTAATCAAGGTTTTCTTTCAAGGATAAACTTCTTAACGGATACTAATAATTATCCCACTTTAGTTGTTTTTATAATTCTATGGGCTTTTTCAATTGTTGTATTATTAGCCGTTAGTTTTCAGCAAAACACCTACATCAGGTTATTTTGGGCAATTATCATTTCTGTCACAACAGCTATTTCGTATGGCTTTTATAATGCAGGTGGATCTGAGCTAGAAGTACTTGATGTATTAGAACTATGGCAAGCTCGGCATGAAACCGGGCGAGCATTCGAACACTTTAGCCATGCACTAATCCAAGCTATTATTGTTGCTGTAGTAGGTGTACTTATACTTTGGTTTCCACCTCCAAAGTTTACTGGTAAAGCGCGTACTATTTCGACGTTAACAGCGTTTTTGCCTATCATTCCAATAGCAATATTTTGTAGTTTAATTTTCATTAAATCAGATAGAGCCGTTGCTGGATTACCTCAACAGTTTGCACCTGCATCTATGGCAGTTGCAATTACATCTCAATTAGTCAGTCACAAAATACCAACAAGGATGAAGGTTGAGACAGCCCCAGAAACTATGCCGAAGGTTAAGCACTTGCTTTACTTAGTTGATGAAAGTATTAACCCCGACTATCTTTATTCTAAAAAAGGCAAACTACTAAAAGGTCTAGCAAATAATCAAAGCAAAATAGCCGATTTTGGAGTCTCAGTATCTGGTAGTAATTGTTCTGCAAGATCAAATGCCATTTTAAGACTTGGTGCAACAAGAGATAATCTTATCGAGAGCGTAAAAACAAATCCCTCCATTTGGCAATATGCTAAAAAGGCTGGCTTTAGAACTGTTTACATTGACTCTCAAGCTACAGGAAATGTAGCTACCAAACCTAATGACTTCCAAAACTATATGACCTCGTCTGAGGCGAGTTTTATTGATAGATTTTATAAAGTTAAAGACGTTCCAGTAACAGAATTAGACTTTCGTCTATTAGATATAGTTAAGAAGGAACTGGATAGTGACGAACCTACTTTTATATATGCAAATAAAAATGGAGCGCATTTTCCTTATAACCATAACTACCCTGAATCAGAGGCTATTTATCAACCTGTATTTGCAAAAAAAGGATCGACAGGGTTAGGTGGTTTACTCGAACTTTATCAAAATGATAAGAGTATGGAAAAAGTTGTAAACACTTATAAAAATTCGATACATTGGACTGTTGATAAGTTTTTTCAAAAGTTTTTTAATATCATTAACTTAAGTAAAACTGTCGTAGTTTATACTGCTGACCATGGTCAACACTTTCACCCAGATAGTACTACTCATTGTACTTCTGGTTTTGGAGCCCCAGCTAGCGAAGGACTCGTACCTTTAATGTTGATGACAGACAACGCAGAGCTTTTATCTCAATTCAAAAAAGCTGCTCACGCAAATTTCAACAAAACTGACCATTTCTCAATTTATCCCTCTGTATTAGATTTATTTGGTTACTCAAAGAAAGAACAAAGCAATTATGGTTATGGTTTAATAAAACCCGTACCAGCTAATATTGCAGCGTTTAATACAGGTGATATCTTAGGAATAATCTCAACTGATACGATGTGGAGAAAAGTTAGAAAGCTCGAACGTATAAAATTTACACCTAATGCTCCAAAACAAGCAATAAATGACCAATTACGTGTTAACAATAAAATAAAAGACACCCCCCCACTTTCTGATATTAACTAGTTATCTGTTAACTGATTTAAATTATCTTTAACAATTTTTTTGCTTGATCACCTACTATTTTAACTGCAGCTTCAATTTTTTCATTAGGGACATCTGAATAGTTTAAACGTAGGCAGTTTTTATATTTTCCGTTTGCTGAAAAGAGTGCTCCAGGAGCTATACCAATTTTATAAGCTTGTAAGTTTTTATTCAGTTCAAAACTATCAATGGCTTCTGGCATTTCCACCCAAAGACATAAACCACCTTGAGGATAGCTAATTTTAGTGCCTTCAGGAAAATATCGATGTACCCAATTAATCATTATATCTCGACCTCTTTGGTAATGCTGTTTAGCATGCCGTGTATGCTTTTCATAAAGGCCTTGTTCAAGAAATTCGGCTATTGCCATTTGTGGTAATGTAGCTGATCCCAAAGTTGTGATG
The DNA here is from genome assembly GCA_938041705.1 of uncultured Cocleimonas sp. GTDB lineage: Bacteria > Pseudomonadota > Gammaproteobacteria > Thiotrichales > Thiotrichaceae > Cocleimonas. The sequence continues at coordinate 11,228 of CALISP010000033.1, forward strand.
AATTTTAAATGTGTTAATAATTTTACATAACCACCGGCTGCCACCCAACCAACACGCAAACCAGGTGCAACCGTTTTTGAAAATGAAGAACACATTAATACTCGACCTTCGGTATCAAAGGACTTAATAGTCGATGGTCTAGGTTTCTGAAAAGCCAAGTCTGCCCATATATCATCTTCAATAACGACAAAGTTATAACGTGATGCCATTTCTAATAGTTTCTTCTTTTTATCTTCTGGCATTAAATAACCTAAAGGATTATTCGCGTTAGGTACTAACTGAATAGCTTTTATAGGCCATTGATCCAAAGCCATTTCTAACGCAGATAAGCTAATACCTGTTTCTGGGTGAGTTGGGATTTCAATAACTTTTAGATTATTTGATTGAATTGCCTGCATAGAACCATAAAAACTAGGCGAATCAATCGCAACTATATCTCCAGGCTTTGTTACTGCTTTTAAACTTAGAGATAGTGCTTCTTGGCAACCGCTGGTTATTACAATGTCGTCGGGGTGCGAATAACACCCAGAAGTTTGCATGAGCCGAACAATTTGTTCACGTAACTGTTTCAGCCCTTTCCCTTTAGAGTTTTCATAAACCCGTTGAGGTTGGTTTCGGGCAATATCAGCATAGATACGATGAAATGATTTCAGTGTCTTAAAACTTGTATTGGGTGCACCACTGCCTAAAGCTATAAAATTAGACGTATTATCTGTAGTTGTCAGTTTTAATACTTCATCCCAATAGACCACTTCCACCGGTTGTTGTTCGGGTCGACTTATATCGGGTAGTAGATTTATGTTTTGTATTTGTTGTACGTAATAACCCGATTTTGGTTTGCTCATCACGATACCAGTGTCTTCTAGTAATCGATATGCTTCTTGAACCGTAGAAATACTAACCCCACGAATCGCACTCATATCTCGCATAGAAGGTAGTTTCTGACCAGGCTGATAATAGCCATGTTCAATACTGTCTTTAATTTCTGTTGAAAACTGCTCGTATAGCTTCATTATTTGATTACTTTTCAGACTGTTTTAGAGAGTAAACAGGAAGCGTTACAGATTATCAATTATTGATTTTCATGCGGCACAGATTAATTTTATTAAAGCAGTACAGATTATTTATTGTTAATCTGTGTTGCAAAAATAATCTAGTTTCTGAGTCTGTAATCTTTTTGGGTCTAGTTTTATTGTTATTAGAGTTAAATAAAGAGAGATAACAATGAAAAAATATACACATAAAGTATCTAAGGTTAGATTTATCGCTAATCTATTAATCCGATTGAAGCACTATAAGCATTTAATTGATAGCAGAAGAGCTCTGGCAAAATTAAATGATGATATGTTGAAAGATATTGGCATAAGTAAAGCTGAAGCAAATAATGAAGCTACTAAAGCTTTTTGGCAGAGTGATAAAAAATTAGAATTCAATAGTAAGGTTAAGAAAAGAACATTAAAGCAATCTCATCCCTTTACTAAGATTAGATCTAAACTCATTAAAAACTAGTTAAAAGTAGGGGGGTGTCTTTATATTAAAATGATATTCAAATCATGAGAAAAAATGACTGATTTTTACTTAATTGCTAAATGAACAGTGTAAGCAGCACCTTGTTTTAGTTTTTTGTAATTACCAAAAACCTCTTTTAAATTACGTTTCATGTATTGGCGTAAACCATTCACAGTAACAAGATAGAGCTTTCCGTCTTTATTTAAGTGTTTATGTGCATCGTGAAGCATCAACGACATCATCTCTTTACCTACTTTAGCAGGTACATTAGATGCAATAACATCAAACCGTTGGTTTGTAGCAATGTGCTGAAAGCCATTACTTAACTGGGCTTTAGCATTATTGATATTGTTAGCTTTGGCATTTTTATTACTATATTCAACCGCCATAAAGTCTTTATCAACAAGCACTGTATTCCCTTGTGGTGCAAGTTTAGCCATCGTTAATCCAATCGGACCATAACCACAGCCTAAGTCAAAGCAATCATCACTCGGATTAATCTCGATGTACTTCATCAACAGCTGTGTACCTGAATCAATCTCACGTGGCGAAAATATCCCCCAAGTCGTTTGATAGTTCAATGTCTGCTTACAAAGCGTTTCAGCAAACTTAATATCTTTTCGATATTCGTCTAATTGTTTTTTGTCTAACATTTTGAGGTTACTTACGTTGCGTGTCAGTAGTATCTGTAGGTTCTAATATATTTTAGAAAAAAGCTGGAGCTATCTGCTTTCCAAGCATCCATGCGTATGCCAAAGCCGCAAGACCCAATAACCATAATACAGATGCTACTGGTTTAGTTAGACCTTGTTTAAGAGCAACGCCACCTAGAATAACAAAAGCTGTTAAACATATTAATTTAGTAATAACGAAACTATTACTAAATGGAATTCCTTTTAAATGTGCCGTATATAGACCAAGCAGCACCATAACTAACACCAAAGTATGGTTTATAGCTGTTAAAACGACTGATCTTAGCTTAGCTGAGCTAGCTAACATTAGTCCTCCACGTAAGATATAAAAAACAGCAACAAGAATTGCTATGCCAGAATGTGCTTTAGCTAGTACGTATGGATCCATGATTCTTCCTTTAAACTGTATATTCGTTTAGTCAGCAGCTAATTTATTAAAGATAGCATTTGCTTGCTCTTGAGCTTCTTCGACTGATTCTCCCAGAGTACAAAAATGGCCCATTTTACGACCTTTTCGTGCTTCTGCTTTACCGTATAGATGAAGTTTTGTTTTAGTGTTTTCTAGTAAATTATTCCATTTGGGCTCTGACATTTTTTCATTCTTGCCTATCCAGAGATCACCCAACATGTTTGTCATAACTATTGGAGAAAGCAATTTACTATCACCAAAAGGTAAACCGCAAATCATTCTAACTTGTTGTTCAAATTGTGAAGTTAAACAGGCATCTATAGTAAAATGGCCACTGTTATGAGTGCGTGGTGCCATTTCATTTACTAAAAGTTCTCCTTGTTGTGTAACAAAGAACTCTACAGCTAACACGCCAATATAATCTAATTTATCTGCAAGTCTTTTTGCAGCAGCTTGAGCTGCCGTAATTATGTTCTCATCTACTTTAGCAGGACAAATACTCTGATAAAGTATGCCGTCTTTATGTACATTTTCAGAAACTGGAAAACAATGCGATTTTCCATGTTGATTCCTACCAAGTACTACAGATATTTCACAATCAAGGTCAATGCGTTGTTCTAAAACACAAGAAACTTGACCGGTTTCTTTAAATGCTGCTTCCACTTCATCTGCGCTATTGATGGTTTGTTGACCTTTGCCGTCATAACCAAAGCGCGCAGTTTTTAAGATAGCAGGAAAATTTAAGTCTTTTGTTGCAGTAGCAATATCAGAGTTTGTATTAATTACTCCGTAAGGAACAGGCAACAAACCACAAGAAAGAATGAATTCTTTTTCAACAATTCGATCTTGGGCTTTTTCTACAGCTGCTGCTGAAGGATGAACGGGTAAAGTTTCAGCTAACTTATTCAACACATCAGCTGGAATGTTTTCAAACTCAGTTGTTATGACATCACATTGTTCTGACAACTCACGTAGAGCATTTTCATCGTCATAAGCCGCTACTATATGTTTATCCGCTAATTGTCCTGCAGGGCTACCAGTATCTGGTTCTAGTACAATGACTTTATAACCCATATTACGTGCAGCAATAGTAAACATGCGTCCAAGTTGACCACCGCCTAGCATGCCGAGCGTAGCTCCGGGGAGTAGTGTAGGTAAAGACATTATGATTACTCTGGGGGAAGTGTCATTTGTAACGCTTTTTCAGATTGCGCCACACGGAATTCATCAAGTTGCTTCTGAAGTAATTCATCAGAATTAGCTAAAAGGGAGACAGCAAATAAGGCCGCATTCGTTGCACCAGCTTCTCCTATTGCAAAAGTTGCTACGGGTATTCCCGCTGGCATTTGAACGATTGAATGTAAAGAATCCCTGCCGTGTAAATAACGAGTAGGGACTGGCACTCCAAGAATTGGTAAAGTCGTTTTAGATGCCAACATACCTGGTAAGTGTGCGGCTCCGCCAGCACCTGCAATAATTGCTTTTAAACCGCGTTCTTTTGCCGTACTTGCATATTCAAACAATAGGTCAGGTGTTCTGTGAGCAGAAACAACTTTGTATTCATGTGGAATACCAAATGCTTCAAGTTGCTCGACTGCCTTAGCCATAATCGGCCAATCACTGCTACTACCCATTACAACGCCAATAACTGCTTTCGTCATGGTTTGTTCCTTAAATCACACGAAACGAAACATTATAACGTGAAAATTTAAAATTGGCATCAATCTTAAATTTACAATGTTAAACAATACTCTTTCTGTTCAATTTTAAAACGTTAATTGTTGAATATTTGCATTAAGACCTGGACTTACTTCAATCATTAGTCGTATTGGTGGCCCAATATAACGATTAAGGTCTTCTTCAAATAATTGATCAAAGTTACCGATTTCTGCAATATCTGGAGCTGGTTGATGCAGCAATATTTTTCTACCACCTCGATTATCCAAAGCATATAAGCGGAAATACTCATTTCCGCGTCGTGGAGTATTTGTATAATTCCAAAGTAACGATAATTTATTTTGGAAACCTTGTTTCAGCGTAATTGGTGACGAAATAGCAGAGGTAGCTGTTTGTTGTGCCCAACCTCTAATTCCTGCACCACTCAAACCTGCTCTTTGTTGTTGATTAGCTTGCTGTTGTGGTTCTAAATATTGATCCCAGTTTGTCTGTGGAGCTGCTTGAACTGCCTGAGCATTTTGTTGTCTTTGCTGTTGAGCTTGTAACTGCGCCTGTTGTTGGGCTCTTTGTTGTGTCTGTTGTTGTTGCTGCAATTGAATTTGTCTCTGTCTTGCTTGCTGTTGGGCTTGAGCATTGTTATTAGAAGCTACTGGAGGCACATAAGTTTTACGCGGTGGCGTATAAGTAGATGGACTGCCAAGATATTCCATTAACGCTGCATATTTAGGTGTTGATGGTTGCTGTAGATGATCCAGCATACTAAAGAAGTTTCTTGGCTCAGGTTCGCCTATACCATAATAATGTAACATTAACCCACCTCCCCCTTGTTGCCAGGTTTGTAAAAAGCGTTGGTACGCTTGTTTCATACGTGGATCTTTTTGAACGCTCATAAAGAGGTTAAGAACCTCTGGGTCTTTTACATTATGTGGAGGGTCATATCGAATTAGATGTTGACCTGATTCATAAGCAACCATTTCTAAATTATATTTGTCTGCTAGGGCTTTATTAGCTTTTAATTGAGTTGATAATAATGGAAATGCCCCACCTTGTGGACCATTTTGTAACATACCACCGTTTAGTATTTCTTGGAATAAACGAGATTTTCCTCCATCAGGATCTCTCGTCCAGCTTTTAACTGTTGCTCGAAATTCTTTCTTTGCAATGTAGTCACCAAAGTATGGCCCAATACCGAAGGCATCAATGTGACGACCACAGCCATTCGCTGGTTTATGCAATGGGCAATCAAGGATTTCTTTACCTACCCAAGGTACAGAGTTTAATGTTCCCATTGCACACTTCACTCGATTTCGCTGACCGCCAAACTCTTTCTTAAAGATTTGACACATTTGTACACTTCTCATTGCGTACCAGTTAGCTGAGAGCAATACTCGACGTTTTCCTTGTGGAACTTTTGGATACGGGAATTTCCATATTCTATCTGCTTCACGTGCTGCATACGTTGCATTAGGAAATATTGAATTCCATACTTCATTTGAAAGTTCTACATATACTTTTTGATTCTTACGTAAGCGGTTTTTAACCATACGTGCATATTTTTGCATATGATCATCACTGGCTTTATAGGGAATACTTAGCCATGGAGTAGCATTAATTGCATTTGCCAAATCTACCATACGTTCAGCAGGCACACCCATATCACCAGTGTAAAAAGCAGAGCCTATTGTCGCTCGCTCATTCCATTCAACTGCCGTATTAGCTCTAATATTAGACCACGGCATAAAACGCATCGCATGCATGTCTCTTACACGCGCAAGATAATCTTTGTTAAAAACTTGTCGTTGATAAGTCTTCTCCATCGCTTTAGGAACGATACGAATATTACGAATATAATTGCCGTTTCTTCTAGGGTCAGTACGTGTAATTTGCAGTTTTAAATTACGTTTAGGAGAAAGTAAATCGAACTCTATGTGGCCAGGACGTTGATAACCCAATCTCAAGTCGCCGCTGATTTTCATTATTCCTTCACCGTCATACAACACAACATATCGGCCTGTAGGAAAATAGGTTGATAACTTCCAAGTAGCTGTAACGCTGGTAAAAACTGGAGAGTCTTGAGGGCTTGGTAATGATCTTACCCAACCATTTCCATCTAATTGAAGGAATTCTTGTTCTTGGGAATTAAGAGATGTCTTTTTTGTACAACCTGGATCGATCGGTTGTTGAGCACGCCAATCATACTCACATGATGTGAACCAACCTTTAGCACTTTTAAAAATATCAGTGAAAGGAATTGATGTAGTTAGTTTCCCCAAACCACCAACATTGATTCCCAATTTTGGGTTATCACTATATCTGGCACTACTACTTTGAATACTGGCAAATACGATCGTTACTAAGACAATAGTTTTTATTAAACGGGATAACATCTTCCTACTCCTTGAAAACTCTTTAGCTTTATTGCAATCCTATGCCTAAAGCTTTGATAATTTTTAGCGATTTTCAGCTTAACGGTAAATCTATAAATTGGCAAACAGCCCTATGGCTTAAGCCTTATTGTTTCCTGACAAATGGATGTTTTAGGATAGGATTGCTGTTGAATAAACACCCCCCCACTTTTTGGTACTTTTAAACAATCCTTATTAAATATAAATCTAGTTTAAGTTAAGTGTGTGTAGTTAGATTGTGGTTCATTCTCTTAACTCTAGTTTTTTCCCTGCTATTATAATCAGTACTAGTACAGGCAAACCTATGATGGCAGTTATTAAGAAGAAATTTGCATATCCGATACCCTCAACCATCATCCCTGAATACCCTCCTAGCATCTTTGGCATAAACACCATAAGAGAGCTAAACAATGCATATTGCATTGCTGTAAATTTGATATTCGTTAAACTTGAAAGAAAAGCGACAAAGGCAGCACTTGCTAGTCCAGCAGATAAGTTATCTGCCGATATAACAACATATAACATAGGTAAGTTATACCCTATTTGAGCTAGAAGCATAAATAGTAAGTTAGTACCAGCTGATAGCAAAGCACCTAGAAATAGTATTTTCATTACACCAAAACGTACTGACAATAAGCCTCCTAAAAATCCACCCGCTATTGTCATTATTAAACCAAAGGTTTTTACTACACTAGCTATCTCGTTTTTTGAATAGCCTAAATCTTGATAGAAAAGATTAGCTACTATTCCCATCACGATATCTGAAACTCGGTAGAACCCAATTAGTGCTAAAATTAATAAAGCTAATTTAATTCCATATCTTTTGAAAAAATCTAATATTGGCGTTAAGTAAGTCTCTATCGCCATTTCTTTTTTTACAATTCCCACTCTGACCTGGAGAGCAGCTAATATTGTTGCAACTGTTATTGCTGTTGTTAAACGAATAAATTCTACAAAGAATCCGGCAATATGCTTATTAGCAAATATTTCTGTTAATGAGCTTTTTAAACCTTTTACAAATTGACTACTAAAGTAAAAAACAGCAATAAAGCCTGAAATACAGATTATAAATAACAATAAAAACCGTAAATAATCCTTTGCTGAATAGTTAACCTTTTCTTTACTGGCGATAGGTTCTTTTATTAATAAAGTAGTTACCACACCGATCAACATCACTGCTGCCATTATCGAATAGCTATATTGCCATGCTTGATAATTATAACTGCCTTTATCAGAACCAAAGTAACTAGCTAAATATAAAGCACCTGCCCCTGCTACTAACATACCAATTCGATAGCCAGCGATATAAGTTGAAGACATTAGTGTTTGTAAATTTACATCCGCTGATTCAATTCGATATGCATCAATAACCACATCTTGCGTAGCTGAAGAAAACCCTAGTAAAACAGCTGCTAAAGCCATTAATGTAATGCTAGAAGGATTTGTTGGGTCTGTTTGAGCCATCCATAAAATGGCAATAATAATGCTGAACTGCGATAACAACATCCAACTTCTTCTTCGACCTAAAGCCTTTGTAAGTAATGGAATAGGTAATTTATCGACTAAAGGAGCCCAAACAAACTTAAATGAATAACCTAGTGCTGCCCAACTAAAGAATGTAACAGAAGATTTACTTACACCAGCTTCTCGTAACCATAAACTTAAGGAGGAGAATATAAGTAGAATAGGAACTCCGGCAGAAAAGCCGAGGAATAACATGGTAACTACGCGAGGATGTTTAAATGCTTTTACTGTTTCTAACCAGCTTCGGTCTTGCAGCTTTACTGATTCAGTCATACTAACCTAATCGATTCTAACCATGTATTTGTATATTGCATGTCTTTTTATAACTATTAAGTACCTTAAAAGACACCCCCCTACTTTATGCACCTTTTATTTGATAATCATATTCAATAATCAATGGAGCATGATCCGAAAAGCGCTCGTCTTTATACACTTCGGTTTTCTGGACTGTATTCTTTAAACTAGGCGACAGTATATGATAATCAATACGCCAACCTGTATTATTAGCATAAGCTTGGCCTCTATTAGACCACCAAGTGTAAGCATGTTCTTCTTGATCTATTTCTCTGAAAGCATCAATAAAACCAACATCTTCAAATAAGGTATCTAGCCAAGCTCGCTCTTCGGGCAAAAACCCAGAGTTTTTCTTATTACCTTTCCAATTTCGGATATCTTCATTCTTGTGGGCGATATTCCAATCACCACAAATAATACAATCCCTACCTGACGCTTTCATGTCTTCCAACTTTTTCATGAAATAGTCCATCATTCGATACTTAAAGACCTGACGTTCTTCTTTTGCTGATCCTGAAGGTAGGTATAAAGAGATAACACTAAGATTACCGAAACGAGCTTCTATATAACGTCCTTCGGAGTCAAACTCTTCATGACCCATCCCAATTATTAACTTATCGGGTTCCGTTTTACAATACAACGCTACCCCGCTATAACCTTTTTTAATCGCATCGTGGTAATAAGTGTAATTAGGATGAAATATCTCATCCTCTAATTGATGTACTTGTGCTTTGGTTTCTTGAATACATACGACATCAGCATCTTGTGTTTTCAACCACTCAAAAAAACCTTTTTTAGCAGCAGCACGAATGCCATTTGTATTTGCTGTAATTATTTTCATTTATTCTTTATGAATCAATTAGATATAATAAAATTTATTGGTTTGAGTCTGTAGCTAAACATCAAGGTTAGCAACATTAAGAGCATTTTTTTCTATGAACTCTCTACGAGGCTCTACTAGATCACCCATCAAAGTTGTAAATACTTCATCTGCTTGGTATGCATCTTCTATTTTAACTTGTAGCATTCTGCGAGATTCCGGATCCATTGTTGTATCCCATAATTGGTCTGGGTTCATTTCACCTAGGCCCTTATAGCGCTGAATATTTAAGCCACGCTGACCTTCTTTCATCAGCCAAGCCATTACGTTATCAAAACGAGAAACATATTCACGACGCTCACCGCGTTGGATATAACTTTTCTCGTTCAATAAACCATCTAGTTTTTGATTCAAACTAAAAATATGATTACTTTCTGGTGTAGCAAAGAAATCTTTATTGAAAAAATATTCAGTATCTACGCCGTGTAATCTACGCGTAATTTGTATTGCCCAATCATCGCCTTCAAGTTCTTTTAATTCCGCTTTATAGCTTCTTGTTCCATTAAACTTATCATTGGTGGCTTGAGCTGCAGTTTTTAACCACTTATCTGCTACGTTACTTGTGATTTCACTAGCACCAGCACTATTGAACAACATTGCCTCTAAAATATCCGCATCATATCTACGTGATAAGCGTTTGATTATATTAGAAATTACAAGATATTCTTTAGCTAGTTTTTCTAATGACTCTCCTTTAATAGCAGGAGCGTTTTCATCTACAAATACACCCGCATCTTCTAACGCTAACTGCAATAAACGATCATTGAGTTCATCATCATCTTTTACATATTGTTCTTGTTTGCCTTTTTTCACTTTGTACAAAGGAGGTTGAGCAATATAAATATGTCCTCTTTCTACCAGTTCTTTCATTTGTCGATAGAAGAATGTTAATAACAATGTACGAATGTGTGATCCATCGACATCAGCATCGGTCATGATAATAATTCGATGATATCTTAATTTGTCAGGATTAAATTCTTCCTTACCAATACCACAACCTAGAGCTGTTATTAATGTCCCTACTTCTACTGAAGAAAGCATTTTATCGAAACGAGCTTTCTCAACATTTAGAATTTTACCTTTAAGCGGTAAAATTGCTTGAGTGCGTCTATCTCTTCCCTGTTTTGCAGAACCTCCAGCAGAATCTCCCTCCACTAGGTATATTTCGCAAAGAGCCGGATCTTTTTCTTGGCAATCTGCCAACTTACCTGGCAAACCTGCTATATCCAATGCGCCCTTTCTTCGAGTCATCTCGCGAGCACGTCTTGCAGCTTCTCGTGCTCTACCTGCCTCTACCATTTTGCTACAAATGATTTTAGCTTCTTTAGGATTTTCAATTAAGAAATTAGACAAACTCTCACCCATTGCAGACTCTACGATGCCTTTAACTTCTGAGGATACTAATTTGTCTTTAGTTTGAGATGAAAATTTAGGATCAGGAACTTTTACAGATAAAACAGCAGTTAGCCCTTCACGAGCATCATCACCTGTTAAAGATATTTTATCTTTTTTGTTATTAGATAAAACACCTTCTTTTTCAATATATTGATTTAAGGTTCTGGTTAAAGCAGTTCTAAATCCTGATAGATGACTACCACCATCTTTTTGAGGGATATTATTGGTAAAACAATAAATATTTTCTTGGTATGAATCATTCCATTGTAATGAGACTTCTACTCCAACATCATCTTTTGAAGTATCAAAGCTAATAACTTTTTCATGAATAGGTGTTTTCTTTGCATTTAGATGACTTACGAATGCACTTATTCCACCGTCATATTCAAATACAATTTCTTCTCCATCGCCTCTTTCATCGATAAGATGAATGCGAACACCAGAGTTTAAGAAAGACAATTCACGTAATCTTTTGGCTAATATATCAAAACTATATTCGTGAATAACAAAAATCTCTTTGCTAGGTAAAAAGCGTACTTTAGTACCCGTACTATTTGAATCACCAACAACTTCCATCTCTGTTACTGGATCACCCATAGAATATTCTTGGCGATGAACTTTTCCATCGCGTTGAATAGTCAAAGTGAGTTTTTCAGACAAGGCATTTACAACCGAAACACCAACACCATGTAAACCACCAGATACTTTATATGAGTTATCATCGAATTTACCGCCTGCGTGTAACACAGTCATGATTATTTGGGCTGCTGAGCCTCCATCTTCATGCTCATCTACAGGTATTCCACGACCATCATCAGTTACAGTCACAGAACCGTCTGTATTGAGTTTTACGGTGATTTCGGAACAATGACCTGCTAAGGCCTCATCAATTGAATTATCAACAACCTCAAAGACCATATGATGAAGACCAGTCCCATCATCTGTATCGCCAATATACATCCCAGGTCGTTTTCTTACTGCTTCTAATCCTTTTAGGACCGTAATACTTGAGGAATCGTAATCTTGTTGTTCAGCCATTGCTAATTTCCATTGTCATTCAATAAATTGAATTTGTAGTTTAGTTTTAAAAGTCTATATTTTGATAAAAAGATATAGATTTATCAGCCTAAAAATAAGCTCAAAATTATACACCATTTGATATTAAATGTACTTAGATTGATTTATCGTATTATTTTTATTTGGTTATATTATTTGACATCAACTAGAAACAAATGACCCATGTTTCACGTGAAACACTTTTGCCTTGATATCATCAACAACTAGTTCGCTTGTACTTGTAATAATTAATTGCTTATCAAGTTTTAAAAGATAATTTAATAATATTATTTTATTATCACTATCCAACTCTGCAGCTAAATCATCAATCAATAAGACACCTTCTCCTGACTTACTTGAAGAAATACTATTGTTTTGTGCAAGTAACAAACATATAGCTAATAATTTTAGTTGTCCTCGGGATGCTGTCTCTTCAGCAGGTGTTGAATTAATGCTTATAGTAAAATCTGCGCGATGAGCACCTGCAGTAGTACGTTTTGCTTTCAGCTCATATTCTTGCTTTTGTTTGTAATAGTTAAAAAGAGATTCTTCATCAAGTTTTGTTTCTTTTGGAAATCCAGATTTAAGCGTTAACTTAATATTTAAACCAGTAAGTAGGTTATTGCATATATCTGTAACTATTGGTTGTAGTAATTCAATGACTTTTTGTCTGTACTCAATTATATCGGGTTGTAGCTTAACTAGCTCTTCTGTCCATTTATCTAGAGAAGATATATATGCACTAGTTTTAAGACAACTATTTCTTTGACGTAATATATGTTGGTATTTTTTCCACTTAGATAAAAAATCTGGAAATATATAAAATGCGATCCAATCTAAATACGAACGTCTAGTGGCTGGTGAACCTGTAATAAGATCAATTGAATTAGGATGAATAACGGTGATAGGTAGATAAGAGCTTAACTCAGCTTGAGTATATACATCCTGTTTGTTAATTCGTATTTTTGTTTTATTTCGACTTTTTTGGATGCCAATTTGAGTAGGTTTAATTGATTCATCTATTGTTTCGGCAATAGTTGCACTAACAAGTATTGATGTTTGGTCATCTGATATAACTTCATCGATATGTGAAGTTCTAAAAGAACGACCTTTAGATAAAATATTTAACGCTTCTAGGAGACTTGTTTTACCTGACGCATTAGGACCTACAATTATATTTAAATCAGAAGTAAAACTTAGTGACTCTGATTGAATTGAACGACAATTATTGATTGTTATATTTTTGATCCACATAACAATCGAAGAGACACCCCCCCACTTTTTGATACTTTGTTTAGCTTTCTTCTAAATATATAAATATTTGTATAATTTAAAAAAGTCATAACAGAGTTAAGAATTTATAACCTGATTGGCATTACAACGTAACGAGTTTGAACATCATCCGGTGAATGTAATAGAGCACTACTATCTGGAGTAGATAATTCTAATTTAACAATACTACCTTCAAGATGATTAACTGCTTCTAAGAGATAGGTGACATTGAATCCAATTTCAAATAAATCTCCAGAGTAATTAATATCTATTTCTTCTTCAGCACTTTCATTCTCTGGATTATTACTATGTAAAGTCATAGTTCCATCTAATAATCTCAAACGTATACCACGAAATTTTTCATTTGATAGAATAGAAACTCTTGCCAAAGTACTTTTAAACTGATCTCTATCAAGCTCGATTGTATGCGAACAATTGCTAGGTATAGCAGCTTGATAATCTGGATACTTACCGTCAATTAGCTTTGAAGTGAATCTAATATTATCTTTGTTAACCCTAATATGATTCTCACTAATCTGAAGAGTTACTGGAAGAGTACTAGTTGAATCAAGTAATCTAGATAATTCTAAAATTCCTTTTCTTGGAACGATTATTTTTAGATCTTGGTCAGATGAACTTTCTAACTGATATTCAGAAACGGCTAAACGGTGTCCATCGGTAGCAACTGAGCTTAATTTATTCTTACTTAGCTCTAATAAAAGACCGTTTAGATAATATCTAACATCTTGATTAGCCATAGAAAAAGAGACTTTTTCTAATAATGTTTTAAACTGATTTTCAGGTATAACTATCTCATCTTGAATTGGAATATCATCAAGCAAAGGATATTCATCGGCAGGCAAAGTTGCAAGTTCAAAACGACTTCGAAGACCTTTGATATGCAAACGATCACCTTCAGTTTCAAACATAACAAAACAGTCAGCTGGTAATGCTTTGCATATTTCAAATAATTTTCTTGCAGGTGCAGTTATTTGGCCAACTTCTTCAGCTTGAGTCGGAAATTCTGATGACATTTCAATTTCTAAATCTGTGCCAACAAGTTTCAAATTATTTTCAGTTGCATGGATCAGTATATTTTCAAGAATTTTACTCGTGTGCTTTTTTTCTACAGCACCAACAACGTGAGTTAATTGTTCAAGTAATGTTTCTTTAGAAATAGTAAGTTTCATAATTTTTGGTCAATGTTATGTTGTTTATATTATATATATATTAAAAGATAATAGTAATAATAAGGGCAGTGAAAAAATCTTAGTAACTAATTTAATTTATTAAAATTCAATAACTTATCGTCTATTTTAGTTGTTTATAATCCTTGTAAAACTTTACGTCGACTATGTGTATCAATTGTGGATAAGTGCTACATGTAAATTACTAATAATTTTATCCACAGGTTTCCAAAGATTTTATACCAACTTTAATCAGTGCTTATTAAACGATAAAAAACAATATTTTATGCTTTTTATCGGGTTAAAGTTCTTTCTAAAATTCGGTAACTTTCATCTAAAGTTGTATCTTCTGTTCTTAATTCTTTAATTTTCTTGCAAGCATGAATTACAGTTGTGTGATCACGATTACCAAAGTAAGTCCCAATTTCTGGAAGACTATGGTTAGTTAACTCTTTCGAAAGACTCATTGCAACCTGTCTAGGTCTAGCAATTGATCGAGTTCGTCTTTTGGAATCTAAATCTGATGTTTTAATATTATAATGCTGGGCAACAGTTTTTTTAATGTTATCGACTGTCACCATTTTGTCTTGGCTGGCGAGCTGATCACGTAAAGCATCATGAACAAAGTCTAGTGTAATATCAGTACGTTGATGTAAACGTAAACTGGCCAATACTCGTTGTAAAGCACCTTCCAGATCTCTTACATTGGATCGAAAGCGTTTAGCTATGAAAAAAGCAGCATCTTTAGGCAATGTTAAATGATACTGCTCTACTTTAGACGTCAATATTGCTACACGTGTTTCTAACTCAGGTGGTTCAATCTCAACGGTAAGACCCCAATTTAATCTAGAGCGAAGACGATCATCAATTCCTTCAACATCTCTTGGATATCGATCACTAGTTAAAATAATTTGTTTTTGACCTTCTAGTAAAGCATTAAAGGTATGAAAAAATTCTTCTACTGATCTATTTTTTCCTGCAAAGAATTGAATGTCATCAATTAACAATGCATCTACCGTGCGGTAATAGACTTTAAATTGATCAATGCTATTAGTTCTTAACGCAGTAATCATATCGTTTACAAAACGTTCTGAGTGAAGGTATACCACTTTTGCTTTTGGATTATTCTCACGTATTTTGTTGCCGATAGCATGCATTAAGTGTGTTTTTCCTAAACCAACTCCGCCATAAATAAAGAGAGGGTTATAGGACTTACCTGGATTTTCACCTACTTGTTTTGCTGAAGCTACTGCTAGTTGATTTGATTTTCCTTCAACAAAATTATCAAAGGTCATTGAAGTATTTAAATTATTAGTAAAACTTTTTTGATTAATAACTGGATCTGGATTAGAAATCTGTTCTACTTTTTTAACCCGATTAGGTATCTCAACACTATCAGTTGTGCTTGTGGGATAAGGCAATGAATCACCAGCACCTATTTGTAATAGAACTTGGATAGTATTTCCATTTGATATCAATTTTATTTTTTCTTTGATAGAATCTAAATGATGATCTTTAACATGTTGATATACAAAGGTATTTGGTGCTAATAGGACTAAAATATTATCGTGTTGAGTGCCATGTAAAGTCCGCAACCAAGTATTAATTTCTTGATCCGTAAGCTCTGATTCTAATTTATTAAGGCATTGTTGCCAGAGCATTACTGGAGACTCCTATTCTGATGAATTAAGTAGCTAAGGTTTTTACCTTAAAATATTGGTAGATTCCGAAGACTTTAAGATTAACTGTTGAGGGACAGAATCTAATTGATTTGGATCAAATTTGTTGTATATAAAACAGATCAAAGGAACATATTTATATGATGTTATAATGATTAGAATATATGATTAAATATTACTGCTATTTATAAGTTATCCACAAGCAGTTTTTCATCTTAAATAATAATAAATAGATTGACATTTATACTGTTGTAGCGTATTTTTTCCGCCCTTTGCGTTCTCAGGACTTCTTTTAATAATTAAAGAAGTGATAAGTACATTTATCGTAAGAACGTTTTATATAATTTACCACTATCTAATTTAGATATTTAATAGGTTTTATCATGAAAAGAACATTTCAACCAAGTAATCTAAAACGCAAACGCACTCACGGATTTCGTGCACGTATGAGTACTGTTGGTGGCCGTAAGGTATTGAAATCACGTCGTGCAAAAGGTCGTGCAGTTCTTTCTTGTTAATTTTGTTAACAAAAAAGAACAACTTAACGGCACTCTAGTAAGATAATTTACTCAGCTTTAATGTGAATAAGCATTTTGTTGAAGATAATCTTCTGGATACTGTATCGATTGAAAGTGAAGAATTAATTAATTTTTACTTCACTCGCAGTCAGAAGTTACTTACTGCTGATCATTACAAGCATGTTTTCAGTAGATCAAAACGATTTGGTAATAAGTCGTTTACGCTTTTGGCGAGAAAGAACGACCTTGGTTATCCACGCCTTGGTTTAGCTATTTCTAAAAAATCTGTTAAACAAGCCGTTGATAGAAATAGAATCAAAAGAATTTTGCGCGATAATTTTCGCCTACACCAACATGAACTTCCAAACGTTGATATTATTGCAATGTGTAAACCACACGTACTTTCATTAGAAAGACATGAGATACATGAGCAAATAGAAATACAATGGCGTTTTATGCAAAAAAAATTCTCAACTTCAACTGATTAGAGTCCGTAAACCATGGATCAACAACGCCCTTTTTTATATCTAAGTTTATTCTTTCTTGGTTTTCTAATCTGGACTACGTGGCAACAAAAAAATGCCCCGCCTCCAGTTGAAACTATACCAACCACATCGATTAATTCTACGTCAATACCTACATCAGTTCCTTCTGCAACATCAGTGCCCACAGCTGCTGGAGCAACAACGGTTCCTCAAGTAGATACTGTTAATTCAGCTAAAGAAACATTAGTCCATGTTAAAACTGATGTTTTAGATATTTACATCAATACTATTGGTGGAACTATTATTCAAGCTGATTTACCAGCATATCCGGTGAGTTTAGAAGAGAAAGACACTGCAGTTCGAATTATTGATAAAGAGAAAGACTACGCAGCACAATCTGGCTTAGTACACTCAGAAATTGCTGGTAAAAAAAGTAGTGATTTAGCTCCAAATCATTATGCTAATTTCAATTCTACTAAACAAGAATACTCACTTAAAGATGGTCAAGATACTATTGAAGTGCCTTTAACGTGGACAAAAAATGGCATAACTGTAACGAAGACATTTACCTTTGAGCGTGGAAATTATCTAGTTAAAAAGAGTCAAAAGGTTGATAACAATTCAGGTAATAATTGGTCTGCCAGCGAGTATTTACAGTTAAGTCATGCAGAGCATACGAGAGATGGTAGCTTATTAGCAGGTGATGTCGCTTATACAGGCGCTGCTTACTATAATGAAAAATATATTAAGGTAAGTTTTGATGATATCAGTGATGAAAATCTTAGCGATAAAGCTACAGGTGGTTGGGCTGCAATTATTCAACACTATTTTGTTGGTGCATGGATTCCTGAAAAAGACGCAGACAATAATTATTACACTATTTTTGACGAATCTAAGACGCGTCACATAATTGGTGTTAAATCTCCATTAAAAATAATACCTACAGGCCAATCAGATACATTTAATAGCCAGTTTTATATTGGCCCAACTGATCAAGACAAACTTGCTGAAATATCAAAAGGTTTAG
>CALISP010000034.1 GCA_938041705.1 uncultured Cocleimonas sp.
CATACTTTTATCTATTTCTTTTTGTGAAATGAGTTCGAGTAGGGCAGAGTGCCCTTCACAATTGTCAAAGTGCCTATGAGGTGAGCCATAGATGTCTTCAATTAAAGACGAACTAGAAATTAATTTCCGTAAATATTCATATAGAGAATTATTACCTGAAGCTAACATCAAGGCCAAATGAAAGTCTCCTGCAATACGAACAACTTTTTTCGTATCCTGGGCTTGCTCCGCTTTTCTTTGTTGTTTATCTAAATCCTTTAAGTGCTTTAGTTCAGACTTATTGATTTTCTGGATAACTATAGGCAATACACCTACTTCGATAACTCTTCGCGCATCAAAGACTTCTTTGCTTTCTTGAATGCTAGGATGAGCTACTCTAGCGCCACGCTTAGGTGCTGTTATAACTAGCCCATCGTGAGATAAGGTTAAAAGGACTTTACGAATAATAGTCCTGCTGACATTGAAGCTTTCTGCAAGAGCATCTTCTGGTAATTTTGTATCTGGCGCTAATTGGCGATCCATAATAGCGTTATAAATCTTATGATATATCTCTTCATCTTTAGTTAACTTTGCACCTTTATCGGTATTTCTTGATGAGGCTTTTTTATTCATAAATTTAGATTTTCTTTTACCGTTTTATAATAGATGAGCTAATTCATTATTAACTAGAATAACATTAAGGTTCATTTAATAGTTAAGAATACAAAAAAAATTACTCTTACTTTTTAAGGAGTTGGATATCAGTTTTATTATAAGCTTTAGGTAAAGTATATATGTGACTGCTCTTTAAATCATATGGTAGTTTTAGTTTCTAAGTTTATATGAATTTAAAAAATCATGGTGGTTGATTACGAAGCATCATTGTTGGTTTTCACAAACAGTGTTTTAAGATCTATAGGTGACCCTGGTTTAGTATCAAGGTTTACATCTTTTTGAATATGGTTGAGATGATCAGACATTAATTCTGCTGCTAAATCTTGATCATTAGTCTCAAATGCATTAATAATTTTAGAGTGATCGTCATCTTGACAGCTAGCTATTCCAGTAGAACCAAAAATACCGATAATTAATGATGAGCGTGTGACCAGCTCTTTTATTGTTCGGAGCATGACTCCATTATTAGCAATTTCTGCGAGCATTACATGAAATGCACCAGAGAGACGAATCGCATTTCGACGGTTCCC
This sequence comes from uncultured Cocleimonas sp., assembly GCA_938041705.1. GTDB lineage: Bacteria > Pseudomonadota > Gammaproteobacteria > Thiotrichales > Thiotrichaceae > Cocleimonas. Next base: position 1,185 of record CALISP010000034.1, read on the forward strand.
TTTTTGGTATGCATTAGTTTCTAATTCAATGTGCTTTTTAAGCCTGTTAATATCTTTTTGTGTTGCCCGTTGAACTGCAAATTTAGCTATGCTGGGTTCAATTGCTAATCGAGCTTCAAAAACATCTCGAGCTTGTTTGGCTGATGGTGAAGCGATATAAGCACCACGGTTAGAATATATTTCGACAACTTCTCTACTTGCCAACAACAATAAGGCACGACGGATTCTCATTCGGCTTACACCAAACACCTCGCACAGATTTGATTCTGACAGCTTTGTACCATGTGGTAGGCGTTGATCAATAACAGCTTCAAATATTTGTGTAACAATTTTTTCCTCAATGCTGTCGTCAGATTGAGAATGTAATTCATCGATATTAGATTTCTTCAGCATTTAAGTTTTCCATTGTTAAAACCCTTTTAATTTATACCTAACAGTATAAGTAGGACATAAAAATACGACGGCTCATTTGATCATTACTTATCGTTATATTTGTATAACTATAAAATACTGTCATTAATTTAATAGCACAATTATGGTGCGTGTTGTGTTTGTTTTGAGCCAAGATCAGGCGACAAATAAAAATTATGCTATATATAAAGCAGTAAGTCGCAAGATAATACAATAAAAATACTTCTTAATCAGTCTTTGTAAAATTGGCATGATCATTGCTGTAATCATGGAGTTATGAATGCAAATCTATAGTGAGGTGTAAAATTTTCGTTGACAAGACTGTTAACAATATTGTTTCATAGGCTAATTATAGAGTCAAACGTGACAGAGAATATGAGTAAAAACCCCCCTTAATAAATTGAGACAAAGGTGAAATAACATGGAAAGACGTAACTTTATTAAAAAGATGGCACTAACTACTGCAGCATCTTTTTTACTAATTGGTTCAGCTCATGCTGCAAACCCTACATTGAAAATTGGATTCGTTGGTGTAACCAGTGGTCCAGCAGCAGCTTGGGGTATATCAAACCAGCGCTCCATGGAGGCAGGAGCTTCTTTAATCAATGATGCGGGTGGCATTAAGATTGGAGATAAAACTTATGATGTAGAAATAATATCCTTTGACGACCAAAAAGATCCTAAGCGTGCTATTGCTGGTATGGAGAAAATGGCACAACAGGGTATTCATTATGTTGTTGGACCAAACGTAGATGATGGTGCCGCCGCTGTTCGTCCTGTTGCTGAGCAACAAGATATTATGTACTTCCCATATGCTTTCCCTAAGTCGCTTTACGCGAAGCCAGCATCAAACGCTGTTCTCGGCATGGTTGCAAACTACCAATCTGGTCCAGCAATTTATAAGTATTTGAAAGAAGAAAAAGGCGTTAAAACAGTTGCCTTTATTGCAGCTAATGAATCAGATCCACTCAGTCAACGTGAGGGCGGTGTTGCTGCTGCTGAAGCACTAGGTTTAGATGTTGTATCTAAAAGCGTAACGTATCAAGTCGATACAACGGATTTCACTCCGGTAGTTATTCCAATAGTAAAATTACAACCTGACCTACTCGTATTGTCTGGTGTTGCTCCTGCGAATGCCCCTCAAATTATCCGATCAGCTCGTGAGCTTGGTTTTAAAGGCTTAGTTTCTACAGAAACAGCACAGGATGCTCAAGTATTGCAAGAGGGCGCTGGAGCATTAGCGAATGGGTTTATCTCAGTAGGTGGCGCATCTACACCTGAAATCAGAAGTGCTGAAATGGATAAGTTTATTGCTCGTTACACTAAGATGTTTGGTGAGTATAACGATGAGTCAAACACTAAGGTCTATGCACTTGAATATATCTTAGCGACTTTGAAAGCTACACCATCAGCCATTGATAGCGTTGCTGATTTCAAAAGCAGCATGGATACTTTCAGCGCACCTAACCCATACCTTAAAGGCGATAAAGTTTTAAAATACGTTGGTATGACCTCATTTGGCCAAAAGCGTCAAGTGTCAGTTCCTCTAGTAGTTAATGTTTATAAAGATGGAAAATTCGAAACTTTGTTCGTTGCTGAAGTTGA
>CALISP010000035.1 GCA_938041705.1 uncultured Cocleimonas sp.
TTGATAAAGAGTATGAAAGAGAGAAGCGTAAAAAAAACACAATCATTGCAGCTTGTTTTGTTGGTGCTTTAGCCTTTTGTGTTCTTATTGTTTATTTATCTCTACCTGACAATATTCCTAAGACATTAAAAATTCAGGGCATAATGACAAGTCTTACTTCTGTTCTTACGGAAAATGGGGAAACTCCCGCAACCAAGGTTACATTAGATAACGGTCAGGAAATAACCGTATTTTTAAGCAAGAGTTTAGTATTCAAACAAGACTCTAAAATAGAACTGAAGAAGGTCACGTCAACTGCTGGCATAGATGCTTATCATTTCATTAAGTATGTTCAATAAATTGTATCAAAAGTAGGGGGGTGCCTTTGTGTCTTTATTTTAGGCAAAAAAAAGCCGCTTTACGCGGCTATAAGTACACATCGAAGGAAATCATTATTATTAGAAGGATTAGCTAGTATTAGTAATTTAGGAATACTGGGTTTCATCATCTCTGTTTAATGATGCTACTTGATAGCGACGAAGCCCTTTAAATATGGCTGTTGCGAGTTTTTCTTGGTGTTTTGCTGTTTTCAGGCGTTTTTCTTCACGAGGATTGCTAATAAACGCTGTTTCAACTAACACTGATGGGATGTCTGGCGACTTTAGTACAACAAAACCCGCACTTTCTACTTGGTGTCTTAGTAAGTCGTTTACTGCGCCTAGTTCTTTGAGGACATCTCTGGCTATTTCGTGACTTCTATCAATAGTGTCTGCCAGCGATAGATCAAGTAACAATGAAGACACAACTTTATTGCCACGATGTAAATCAGCTCCAGCCATTCTATTTTCGTAAGAGTTTTCGCTGTTAGCTAGCCACTTTGCTGCTTCACTGGAGGCACCTTTTTGCGAAAGAATATAAACTGATGATCCAGTTAATCTAGGATTCGGGTTGGCGTCAGCATGAATTGAAATAAATAGATCAGCACGATGTTTACGGGCTTTATTAATACGTTTTCTTAGTGATAGGTAGTAATCACCATCGCGGATTAGTACGCCTTTCATACCAGGTTGACGGTCAATTTTTCTTTTTAGACGTTTAGCTATTTGCAAAGCGATATGTTTTTCTTTAGTGCCTTTTTTACCAACTGCACCAGGATCTCTGCCCCCATGACCTGCGTCAATTGCAATAGTCATCGGTTTTCTTACTACGCCTGCAGTGACGGCACTAATAGCCTTTTTAATTTCTTCTTGTGGAGTCTTGCGAGCCCTGCTTGGGCTCAAAGCTACTTCTAAAAAGTAACCTTTGTCGTTTGATTTTAGTGCTGATGCCGCACTAGACTTTTCGTTCATGTCTAAAACAACACGGAAGTCTTTGGTGTTTCTAGTGGCTTGTCTTAGGTTTTTAACCAGTAATTTTTGGTTTTTATTAGACGAGTTGCGTCCAATTTTGAGTCTTGTTTTAGCTGAAGTATCAATAAAATCAATAACAACGCGATCTGGGGATGTAAGTGTAGATATCTTGTGGCGCACAGATCTATCAAGCGCAAAAACGAGTCTTTCGCGCCCATTAGTACCTTTGTGCACAGAGACAGATTTCAGATTAGCGCTACGACCTTTGGCAAAAGTTTGTGGTGCAATACCTGAGATTCCAACAACCCCAGCGGCACCCATTACTTTACCAAGCCCGAGAACAAAGCCTCTGCGCTTTTGGTTGGTAATTTCTTTCATATTCCCCAATTAATGTGTAAATATCAAAGCCCTTCGATAGTTACATTTATCTTTATGTTTTTATTACGAGATTTCTTACTAATTTTGTTACTTTATATTTTTATAATCCATTACGAGTATTTATATTATTTTTCTCGTTTAGCCGTGTTAGTAAAACGCATTGAGGAATTAATTTCAAGTGATTTTTACTATATCTCTATAAGTAACTGTTTTATATGCAAAGGCGGGGTTATTTCTTATGCGTAATATCTATCTTTCGGCCTGTCTCTTGATAAGAGATCTCAAGCGTTAAATCTGCTTCAGGTAGATATCCTTTGGCTTGATCAGGCCATTCGATTAAACATAATGCGTTACTTTCCCAATAATCACGGCCCCCCATATATTCCAATTCTTCAGGATCACCCAATCGGTATAAATCAAAATGGTAAATAGTACGATCATTAAGTAGATAGGGCTCAACCAAGGTATAAGTTGGGCTTTTTACATTTCCTTCATGGCCTAAATGTCGCAGTAGTCCTCTGACTAGAGTTGTTTTTCCTGCACCTAAATTGCCTTTTAAAAGTACGATGCCACCTTCAGGAAGCTCATCAGCAAGTCTGCCGCCAAAGGCCATCATTGCTGCTTCGTTTTCGATGTAAAAAGTGTTATTCAGCATATTTGAAAAGCTACGTTATATTTATGGTAAGTCGTTTATTCAGTTGAGTGCAATTTGTAAAGATGTGAATTCTTTTCTAAAAAAAGACACCCCCCTACTTTTGGGTTGTTTTCTATCCATTAGTAACTTTACTCGGATCATCTCTTGAAGAGGTTTTAAAGTATGGACTAAACCACTGAACTGTTATCATTCTAAGATGAATTCCGATCATAACATTCCTGTTGAACACATCACAGATTCTAAGCTTACGCATTCAAAAATAAGAGAATGGGCGCAAACCTTGGGTTTTCAAGCAGTCGGTGTGAGCAATATAGATCTTGGCAAAGAAGAGACGTATTTAAAACAGTGGCTAGCTAAGGGTTTTCATGGCGATATGGATTGGATGGAGCGTCACGGTACGAAACGTACACGTCCTGCGGAGTTAGTCCCTGAAACACTCAGTATCATTAGCGTGCGTATGGATTATCTTCCTACTGAAACTCATGATCCTATTATGGTTTTGAATCACCCTGAGCTTGGCTATGTTTCTCGTTATGCTTTAGGACGTGATTATCATAAAGTGATGAGAAACCGTTTACAAAAACTGGCTGATAAAATTAACCAAGAGCTAAAGTCGTCCGATACTGAAATGAAATATCGAGTGTTTGTCGATAGCGCACCTGTTATGGAAAAGCCTATTGCAGTGAATGCCGGTTTGGGTTGGATGGGAAAGCATACCAATATACTTAGTCAAGATGCTGGTTCATGGTTTTTCTTAGGTGAAATATATACTAATTTACCACTAGAAGAGTCCCAAGCAGTAACTGATCATTGCGGGGACTGTACTGCGTGTATTGATATTTGTCCTACTCAAGCCATTGTAAAACCTTACGAATTAGATGCTAAACGTTGTATATCTTATTTAACCATTGAGCATAAAGGTGTTATTCCTGAAGAGTTTCGTAAACCGATGGCAAATCGTATTTATGGTTGTGACGATTGTCAGTTGGTCTGTCCTTGGAATCGTTTTGCAGTAAACACTGACGAAACTGATTTTGAAATTCGGAATAATCTTGATGCATCGAGTTTATTGAGTTTGTTTGCCTGGACTGAAGAAGAGTTTTTGAAAAAATTAGAAGGAACTGCGATAAGACGCATTGGACATGAACGTTGGCAGCGCAATATTGCAATTGCATTGGGTAATGCCCCTTCAAGCCCCCATGTTATTCAGGCTTTAAATGAAAAATACGAATCTTCTAGTGAAATAGTGAGAGAGCATATCACTTGGGCTTTAAAACAGCAGGCAAGCGAGGTTTAGTGATAGTTTCTTAATATTATGTCAATCAATGCCAATATTTAGCATTACCACTTAAGGACTGAAAAAGCCCATCTGGCTAAAAATTAATCAGTATTGCTAGCTTCATTAAGAGTCATAGCTTATCTTATACTGAACTTCGCACAACAGGGCTACTCATACACTACTACCGTGGCTCCGCTGTGCTGTAAATTTCACTATTGAGAATGTTGAATATATTTATGTTTAAACTATCCAAATTAAAGATATCAAATCTAAAAATATTTTTGTTAACACTTTTTATCGTTGCAACTCACACTATGAGTACTTCGGCATCAGCGGAATTAGATACAGCTAATATTTATACTAATGTTGAAAAATCTGTTTACCAAATTCGTGTCTTAAACAAAGAGACGGGCAAGAAGTCGAGCATAGGCTCTGGCTTTGTTGTAACTAAAAACGATATCTTAGCGACTAATTATCATGTAGTCAGTGAGTATATAAATGATCCGGATGTATTCTCTTTAGAGTTTCTTTCAACTTCAGGTAAAACGGGACCACTAGAATTAGTTGATTTCGATATTGTTCATGATTTGGCTGTGGTTAGAGCAATGCAACCGATGGGGGTACCTTTAAAAATATCTTTCCTACCTGAAAAAGGAGCAAGTTTATATTCTCTTGGAAATCCAATGGATTTGGGGTTCACCATTGTTAAAGGATCTAATAATGGGATATTGACTAAAGATGAAGACGGAAATATTTTATTCTCTGGAAGTTTGAATCCAGGTATGAGTGGTGGACCGACTTTAGATGAAAACGGAAATATTATCGGTATCAATGTTGCTACCTCAGGTAATGACATAAGTTTCTTGGTGCCTGCTGAGTATCTAACGATTGTGTTAGACCGTTTAGAACAGACTAATTTCAAACCGATTGATGATCGTTTTTCACATAGCTCAGGTCAATTGTTAGCAAATTCGCAAAAAATTCTGAATAAAATGCTCAAGAGCAAATGGAGCGGTACGGGTATAGGTGAGTTTATTGTGCCAGCTGAATTGGATAAGTCTATCCGTTGTTGGGATGCAAGCCGAACGCCTAAAAAAGATGATTTGTTCCGTACTTTTTTTACTCGCTGTTCAAATGAAGATAATATTTTTATATCTAACCGCCTAAATGTAGGCAGCATTAACTATGAATATATGTGGTTAGATACTGAAAAACTGTCACCAACACGCTTTTATAGACGCTATCAAAAAGTGAATAGCAGTGTTATCGGTGGTCATGCAGGCAAACGTGATGTTACAAATTTTTCTTGTCATACAGACTTTACAAAAGTAGGGGGGCGTGACTTTAAAACATCAATTTGTAGACGAGATTATCTGAAGTTTAATGGTTTGAGCGATATGCTATTTACTACCGCGATGGTAGGTGAAAAAGATAGAGGCTTTATCTTCAATATCGACTTTACGGGGACAGATCCTAAAGCAGCATTGAAATTATTTACTCGTATGTTGGAGACAATCAAATGGCAGAAGTAATTTTTGAGACGATCCAGCGTGGCGTTCATCATTATCACAAAATAGAATCTTTTCCAGTTACCGTTGGACGTGCGTTTGATAACGATGTGATTTTGCAAGACGTGACAGTTTCACCTCATCATTTAGTGATAGAGCAAGAAGACGATAAACTCTTCTTGCGCAATCTTTCTACTGAAAACGGCACTAAGATTGGTCGTAAAAAAATGGGTGATGAGCGTATAGAAGTCGAAACACCTAGTAGCTTCCATATCAGCTCCATTAAAGCACGCTTGTTAGCTACTGATATGCCTGTTGAACAAACGCATGTTAAAGACTGCACGGGGTTCTTTTGTATCTTCAGCAATCCTTTATGGTCGATTGCTTTATTAGCTATTACAATTTGTTTATTTTTCTTTGAACGCTACGCAAATACTCCGGTAGCAAAAGAAGTCTTTTATTATTTGAATACAGTATTACCTTCGGTTTGGATAATTCTTGGTATAACAGTGGTCATCTCAGGTATAAGTCGCTTAGCAACTCATCGTTGGGAAATTGTACCTGCGATAAGTATTGCTTCTTTAATATTCTTATTACCACAGTTATTTGAATAC
>CALISP010000036.1 GCA_938041705.1 uncultured Cocleimonas sp.
AGGAAATTTCAATATAAAGTCATAGAGCCGAGGCGCTAGAATCTTAGATGTTAAAGCAGGCCCTGCAGAAATATTTAAAACGTTTGAAGTACGTTTTTGGTTTAATTTTTGAACGGCTTCACTAAATTGCGCAAAGCCTTCACGTATATAGGGACGGATTAGTTCGCCTTCTTGAGTTAGCTCTACTGCTCTGTTTAATCGAGTAAATAGTTTTAAATCGAGCCCTTCTTCAAGCTGTCTGATTTGATAGCTAAGAGCAGCTGGAGTGACATGGAGTTCTTTAGCTGCAGCTTGAAAACTCATATGCCTAGCAGCGGCATCAAAAGCACGTAATGCATTTAATGAGGGGAGTCTTTCATTCATAACACTTAAAATTATTTTAACTGAAGCTACAGTATAACTCGTTTGTAGAAGTCAGTCACATCAATTAAATTAGGATCATTGAGGCAATACAAGTAACGCTTCTAAAAAACCAGTTTAGATAAATTTAAGTAAGGGAACATAAAAATGAAAAATTTAACTCAAAATTTTAACCAAGAAAATAACCCTATAACAATAAGCTCGGATACTATTGAGTACTATATGCAAAAAGGTCAGCAAGAACGAAGCGATTCAATTGCTAGAACATTTACTGGTGTTAAATCACGTATCAATTGTTTCTTTAAGGCTTTCTATGCATGCAGAGAAAATGATTACCTTTTGAAGCAAGCAACGATGAGTAAGTAGATCTAGTTTTTCATAAATTCTAAGATCTTTTAGATAACTAAAGCTAGTTACTATTTAAAATGGCACCCTCCTACTTTTTATTAGTTTTAAGTTCCGACATACTAAGTTATGTAAGATTGAACTCTAGCTATAAAAATAAAGAGGTATAAATGAAGTCTAATAAGATTGCATTAATTACAGGTTCGAGTAGAGGCATTGGTGCCGAAACAGCAAAGCTCTTCGCTGAAAATGGATATGCGGTTTGCATTAACTATGTTTCTAATGATGCCGCTGCAGAAAAAGTTAAAAATGAAATTTTACTCAATGGTGCCAATTGTATTTGCGTCAAAGCTGATGTTTCGATTGCTAGCGATGTGATTAGATTATTTGAAACAGTAGACCGTGAGTTGGGTAGTATTTCAGTATTAGTAAACAACGCTGCAATCTTAAAAATTCAAAGCCGTATGGAAGACATTAGTGAAGAGCGCTTTAGTGAAGTTCTTCAAAAAAATGTCATCAGTTGTTTTCTCTGTTGCAAAGAAGCAGTTAAACGCATGTCTACAAAACATGGGGGCACAGGTGGAGCAATTGTTAATGTTTCTTCTGGAGCAGCAAAAAGTGGCTCACCCAATGAATATATTGACTATGCCGCTTCCAAAGGAGCAGTTGATACATTGACTAGAGGTTTGGCTTTGGAGGTCGCAGCTGAAGGTATTCGAGTAAATGCTGTGCGCCCTGGAATGATACATACCGAAATGCATGCATCAGGCGGAGAACCAAACCGTGTTGATAGATTAAAAGCTAAAATACCACTACAACGAGGTGGTGAAGCCAAGGAGGTTGCAGAAGCAATTTTGTGGCTTGCAACTGAAAAATCTTCTTATGTTACAGGTAGCTTTATAGATTCTACGGGTGGTTTGTAATATTAAAAAGCCCCATCAAACATGTCTTTGATGAGGCTTTTATTTATTGAACCGCATTCTAGCCAGTGACTAGGAAACTTTTATTTTCAACCATTCTTTCCACCATAATATTTTCAAAGCCTTTTACTATCGAATTTTTAACACTTTTTCGTGCTAAAAGGCGATCTGACCAATCTTGTAAGTTAGCGTTACCTTCGAGAAGATCAATATTAAAATTCTTTTTGAAAAATTCAGCACGCACAAAATAAGGTGCTGCGAATATATCGGCCATTGAAAACTCATCACCGTTAAACCAAGGTCGATTTTGTTTTACTTCATCAAGGCTTTTTTGAGTCTCACGCATTTCTTTAACGAACTTGTCTGCACTGCCTTTTGATTTCGCCATCATTAAGTTAAAGGTACCACCGTAAAGTGATGAAGTGTACTCCATCCACGCACGATTTTTGGCTTTGATTAATGGGTCCGCTGGGTGAAATTTTGGATCGTAGACTTCTTCGATGTATTCACCAATAACTGTCGATTCAAATAATACTTCGTCATTCACTTGTAAAACAGGCACTTTACCTGTTGGTGAAATTTCTAAAAACCACGCTGGTGGATCGTAAACATCAATAAAATCGATATCATAATCGACCCCTTTTTCTTCTAATAAAATAACGCTACGTTGTACAAAAGGACATACGTTAAAGCTAATTAATTTTGGTTTAGACATATTTATAACCTTTAGATTTGTTTAATAGTAATTCTACGCGCAATAATTACGTTTGGATTAATATTAAATTAATGAGTACTAATTAACAGTTTTTACAGGGTTTAAAACTTTTACGATGTTCTGCAATTAAGCCGTATTTTGCTAAGGCTTCACGATGTACTTTGGTTGGATAACCTTTGTGTGCTGCGAACCCATATTCGGGATGCTTTGCATCAAGTTCAACCATTTCTTTATCTCGTGCTACTTTTGCAATGATTGAAGCAGCACTAATCGATGCTACTTTTGAATCACCTTGCACAATGGTTTCCATGGAAATGTCCATGTCGATACCTTTATTTCCATCTATTTTTAAATGATCAGGAGTTACAGATAAACCTTCAACCGCACGTTTCATCGCTAATAGACTGGCTTGCAGGATATTTATTTCATCGATCTCTTCAGGTTCTGCACGACCTAATGACCAACATAGTGCTTTTTCTCGAATTTCAATATTAAGTTCGTTGCGCTTTTTTTCGCTAAGCTTTTTAGAGTCTGCTAAACCTTCGATAGGTTTATGTGGGTTTAATATTACAGCTGCCGCTACTACTGCACCTACTAAAGGTCCACGCCCAACTTCATCAATGCCAGCAACTAATCGTTTACTCATATTTTGTTACTCTTCGGGGGGCTATTTGTTACATTAAGTTTATTTTCAAGTAAAGTTACTAATGCTTCTGCAGCTTTATCACTCGCGTTTTGGCGCAATTGATTATGAATTCCGGCAAAGCGATTTAACATATGTTGTCTTGATTCTTCATCTTGTTGAAACTGGGTATGTACTCGATCAAACACGTTATCAGCGGTGATTTCTTCTTGTATTAATTCAGGCACTAGATATTCATCCGCCAGATTATTTGGCAATGTGTAGTATTTAGACTTAATCATGTTGAATAAGCGAATTATTTTAGCTGTCAGCGGCGCCACACGATATGCTGCAACCATTGGGCGCCCAACAAGCATTCCTTCTAATACAGCCGTTCCAGACGCCATAAGTATTTGGTCTGCCGCCTGCATTACCGTCCGAGATTGTCCATCGATATAAGTAATAGGTACTTCGGGGGCAATGCTTTGTTTCAATTGATCGAATTCATCTTTTACTGCT
>CALISP010000037.1 GCA_938041705.1 uncultured Cocleimonas sp.
GGCTCCGCTTATAAGATGAAATAAAGGACTTGCAAAGGTACTAGGTGAGAATAGATAGAATATTGATGAAATTAAGACTAATGAGCCAAGTAATGCTACAGGGATTTGCCAATGAATAATTTTTTTATACAGCAACCATAAGCCACCTAACGCAAATGCAAGGCTACTCCATAACCATGTGTTCTGAGATGCGCTTTTCAGATAAGCCGATTGTGCAACAATAGACGAATATTCACTACCCGCACGTAGTCCTGTTTTGACCTCATCGAGTGGAGTTGCCATGGTGATTGCATCCCATTCAGGACTTGCACCGGTAAAGATGAATTGGAAACTATCACTTAAACTAAACAGCTCATTGTTTGGATTGATCCATTGGCTCATTTCAAAAGGGAACGACACAATTAAAACTGCATAACCGACCATTGCAGGGTTGAATGGATTATATCCAATGCCACCATAGAGTTGTTTGGCTACAACAATAGCAAAGAAAATACCAATAAATACAATCCACCAAGGCGCTAAAGGTGGCAGTGTTAGCGCAAATAACCATGCCGCCGTGATTGCACTTAAATCAGTTAGAAAGGGCATAACAGGTCGATTACGAATTCTTAAAGCAATAGCTTCCAAGGCTAATGCAAAAATAATAGATAAAACGACATTGAATAAAATGCCCCAACCAAAAAATACGCACATTACCACTGTGCCAGGCATGAGTGCATACAGCACTTGCAGCATCACCCCATTGATATTGCTGGTGCTGTTATAAAACGGAGATGTTTTAGTTTTAAATTTCATGCGTCTTTGTTTTAGCTCTCGTCTTTAGCTGTTGTCTTATCTAAATTTGTTTCTGCTTCAACTTCTTGCTGTTGTTTTTCACGCTCTAATTTTTTTGCTTTGGCGCGTGCCATTGCTGCTTTGATAGCAGCTACTTTCGGATCTTCTCTTTTATCATCAGTGGCATTCGTTTTAGTAGCGGCTTTTTTCTGTTGTAATGCGGCTTTATGAGCAGCACGTTTTTCTTCTCGCTCGCGTTTGTCACGTTCGCGTCTGAATTGTACAAACTCAAAGCGTTCACGAGCAATATTTGATTTTTCAGTAGCAAGTGCTTGCTCACGTAATTCTGTTTTCGCAAAACGGTAATAATCCACTAATGGAATATGGCTTGGGCAGACATAACTACAACAACCACAATCTATACAATCTCGTAAATTATGTTGTTGTGCCTTCTCTAAGTCTTTCGCGCGTATATGCCAATACAATTGCTGGGGTAATAAATTTACGGGACAAACATCCATGCATTTACCACATCGAATACAAGGTAGAGTGGGTTGATTTGAGTATTCAGAATTTGATTCGTTGAGTTCTTCTGAAGAGATAAATAAAGCGCAATTAGTGGCTTTAACGATAGGAGCTGTATCATCTTCAAGGGCAAAACCCATCATCGGGCCACCCATAATAAGATGCTCTGCTTTTTCTGTGTAACCACCCGCTTGTTTAGCAAGATGATTAAACGAAGAGCCAATTAATACTTCAAAATTTTGAGGTTGTTGAATACCATTACCAGTGACAGTTACAATTCTTGAAATTAATGGTTCGCCATTGATCACTGCATTATAAATACTGTATATCGTACCTGGGTTTAAACACAACAAGCCTAAGTCACGAGGTCTTCCACCAGCGGGAACTTCAAGTCCTGTGAGGATCTCTATCAGTTGTTTTTCACCACCACTAGGATATTTAGTAGGAATGGCTAAAACTTCGATATTATTTCTATTAGCACAAACTTCTTTAAGCGCTTCTATTGCCTGAGGTTTATTATCCTCAATGCCAATAATACAATTTTGAGGTTTAAGCATATGCTGCAGGATATCGATACCCTTTAATATCTCATTACAACGCTCTCGCATCAGTCGATCATCACAACTGATATAAGGTTCGCATTCCGCGCCATTTACGATAAGAGTATCTAAGTTTGGACGGGAACTGCTATCTACTTTTAAGGAGGTAGGGAATACTGCTCCACCAAGTCCTACGATGCCGCTTTGTTGGATTCGTTCTAATAAAACATCGATATCAGTATTCACAAAGTCTGGAATTGGAGTTAGTTTATGTTTGCCCCAATCATCATTGCCATCGCAATCAATTACGATACATTGACCTCGTAGCCCTGAGGCATGTGGTATTAGTTTTTCAGCTATTTCCGTTACTTTACCAGAGGTCGGAGCATGGACCGTGGCACTTAAAGTAGACGTTTGTTGTGCAATGATCTGACCTTTAAATACAGTGTCGCCCACTTCAACAATAGCCTCTGCTCCTTTGCCCATACTTTGTTGTAAGGGCACGACTAATTGTGAAGGAATATCGGCTTTTTTAATCGGATGTAGGTTTGACATCTCTTTATTAAATTTTGGATGAACTCCACCATGGAATTTCCATAGTTTGCGCTTTTCTGATTGTCGTATTTCTGAAGTTGTATTCGATTGTAGATTTTTTAAAATACCGCTCATGAGGTTTTACCCTCTGATTTTGATCTAGAGTCAGAATCCTTCTGCTTAAGTTTATTATTAAGATCATTAACGGGAATCAATGGAATAACAGGATAGGTATTACTGCTTAGTTTATCTTCAATCGGTGTTGGTTCTTGCCACTTCCAATTAGCTGTAGTAGTTTTTCTAGGAACCATCACAATGCAATCGACAGGACAGGGCGGTAAGCATAAATCACAGCCTGTACATTCGTCTTCAATAACGGTGTGCATGAGTTTTGCCGCACCAACTATGGCATCGACAGGGCAGGCTTGAATACATAAAGTACAACCGATACAGTCTCTTTCGATGATAACAGCTACGTTAGGCATATCTAATTCAACGCCCGCTTCTTCATCGAGTTCCATAGGCTCTACATCGAGTAAATCAGCTAAAGCCAAAATGGTACTTTCACCACCAGGAGGGCATTTATTGATAGGTGCTTCGCCATTCGCGATAGCTTCAGCATAGGGGCGACAACCCGCGTAACTGCATTGGCCACATTGCGTTTGGGGTAAGAGATTATCGACTTGATCAACGAGAGGATCACCTTCGACTTTAAAGCGCACCGATGCATAGCCTAAGATCAAACCAAACACGACGGCAAGGCCAACTAGGATGAAAATGGCTGTAATCATTTTAAATAAATCACGAGGCTTTAATTAAACCCGTGAACCCCATAAATGCCAAAGCCATTAAGCCCGCGGTAATCATACCAATGGCATTTCCTTGGAAAGCTTCAGGAATATCCGAGGCGGCTAAGCGTTCGCGCATCGCAGCAAAAAATACGAGTACCATAGTAAAACCAATAGCAGAACCGAAGCCGTAAAGTGCTGATTCTAAAAAACCATTAGACTGTTGAACATTGAGTAAAGCTACGCCTAAAACCGCACAGTTTGTAGTGATTAAAGGTAGATAAATACCTAATACGTTGTGCAGAAGAGGGCTAGTTTTATGCACGACTAATTCAGTGAAACCAACAATCGCAGCAATCACTAAAATAAAACTAATGGTGCGCAGGTATTCTAAACCAAAGGGTTCAAGTAAAAATTCGTGTACTAAGTAACTAGATATTGATGCAAGAGTGAGTACAAAAGTTGTCGCTAAACCCATACCTATAGCGGTTTCAAGCTTTCGCGAAACACCCATAAACGGGCACAGACCAAGGAATTGAGCGAGTACAATATTATTCACCCAAACGGTGCCAACAATGATGAGTATATATTCTGACATCTGATGTTATATCTTTAAAATTTTTTGATAACTAATTAAGCCTATTTTGACATAGTTAAACTATAACCTAACGTGATTTTATCTTCTTTGAGATAAAAACCAAGTGGTTTACTTGGTTATTATTAATAATTGCCAGATTAAAGGTTGATTGATATCAACAAAAAGAAAATAGTGTAAAAGTAGGGGGGTGTCTTATTTTATTATTTGAATAATAATTTGAATTATAGAATTGATCAATCCGTCTTAACTATTCAGTGTCATTACTACAATAGCTTTCAGCTAAAGCATCTGCTGCATGGTGCAAAGAAGGAATATATTCACTTAGACTTTCTATAGTTTGACGCGTTGTTGGTGCATGCACCGCAACGGTAAAGCAAATTCGGTTTTTACTATCGAAAACTGGAACAGCGATTGCGATCATGCCATCAATAAACTCTTCATTATCAAATGCAATACCCTGTTTTTTTATATTCTTCAGTTGTGTTATTAATTCTTCAGCTGAAGTAATGGTGTGTTTTGTAGAAGCTGTTAATTCAGCCGCATCGAGAATACGGTTTCTATCAGCGGTTCTCATGTAAGCCAAAAATAATTTACCGCTAGCAGTTGCATGTAAAGGCAAACGAGATCCTGGATGTAAATTTATTTTAATCGGCCAATTGCATTCAACACGGTCAAAATATACGGTGTGATAACCGTCTAACATGGTGCAATTACAGGTTTCACCTATTTCATTGGAGAGTGCTTCTAAAATTGCGCGACGTGGCGCTCCAATCGAACTATTGGATAAAATGTTTGTTGAGAATTCTCTTAACTTGTATCCAATAACAAAACGCTTATCACTGGGGTTTCTTTGTAAGTAGTTTTCTTCTTCAAGTTGAGAAGCTATGCGATGAACTGTGGGTTTAGCTAAACCAAGTTCACTAACAAGATCAGCAATGGACAAGGGTCGTGGCGAAATTGCCACCGCATTCATAATGGCGAGACCACGAAGCAGAGTTGAGTTTGGTGTGTCAGTATTACTTTGGTCTTGAGCCATATCTTATAAATGATCTTCGTTACTTGTTGATGTCTTTAGTATTTAAATGATTATTGCATTTTTAAACATTAAAAACTGCTAGCTTAGTATAAATAATAATATTGGTTTTTATTTTTGAGCTTGACCTGTTGTATCTCTGATAATTAATTCTGCATTTAATTCAAGGCGCTCTACATCCAAGGACTTGTTTTCAATTTGCTTAAGGATATATTCGGCTGCATGAGAACCCATGCGTCTAGAAGGTGCATTAACTGTGGTTAAAGCAGGGCTGAGAAAAGGAATGATTTCCATATTGTCAAAACCAGTAATAGAAAGCTGTTCTGGAACGCTAATATTCCTTTCTCGTGCAGCGGATAAAGCGCCAATAGCGAGTACATCATTACCACATACTACCGCTGTAATTTCTGGGTGTTTATCGAGTAATTGATGCAAAGAAATATTTGCTTGTTCAACTGAGTATCGACACTGGATGATTCTACTTTCAGGAATATTTAGCCCCGCACGTTCTAGAGATTGTCTGATACCTCGATAGCGCAACAAAGCACGGTCATTGTCTTCTTGAAAACCAGAAATAATACCGAATTCTTTATGATTTAAATCTATTAAATGTTCAGCAAGATGATTGCCTGCTTTTATGTGATCAAAACCAATACAACTGTATTGTGAATCAGGATTATAGGTCCATAAATTTACATACGGAATTTTCTGTTGTTCGATTGCAGCAAACACTTCAGGTCGATGCATTTCACCAACTAAAACAATGCCATCAATGCCGCGTGATAATAATGAACGCACTTCACGAAGCTCTTCGTCTAAAGAATAACCACTATTAGCAAGTAATAAGGTGTAGTTAGCTTGTGTTAGCCCTGATTGCAAATGTTGAATTGTTTCAGAGAAAATGGCGTTATCAATAGTAGGAACAACTGCGCCAATGGTATATGTTCGTCGAGAAGCCAAAGCACGCGCTGCTCCAGAAGGCACATAATCCAAATCTTTAATTGCTTTACTGATACGTTCACGAACTTCAGGTTTAACTTTGTCAGGTTGGTTTAAACAACGTGAAACAGTCGCTGTAGAGACTTCGGCTTGTTGAGCAACATCTGCAATTGTGGGTGATTTATTCTCCATCATCTTTATTTTACCTTGATGCGGCTACTTAGGATAGTCTTGAGTATCATATGCTTATATAGTTTTAAAAATACACCCCCTACCTTTTTACCCTATTTGCTACTCTTGTATTGACAGGGGCTTATTTTGAGGACTAAAATGTAAGCGCTTACATAATGTTTATCTGATTGATATGACCCCATAATTAACATTATTAAAAGCTGATTACTAAAACCCAATTATCAGTATCAGAATATTTCTGATACTTACTTGAACATTAAAAACGGAGTTTACCCCATGGCTGTAACCTACATCAAAAAAGCGGAAATGAACGCAACAACTTTAGAAGATGATACGCGTGATATCGTTTCTAAAATGCTTAAAGAAATAGAAGCAGGCGGGGAAGAGCGTTGTGCTGAATACGCAAAGCAATTAGATGGCTACGAAGGTAATATTGTTGTTACTGAAGAAGAAATCCACGCAGCGGGTGATCGTCTTTCTCAACAAGTTAAAGATGACATCAAGTTTGCTTACGATCGTGTTTATGGTTTCGCTGTAAAGCAACGTGAAGCACTAATCGATTTTGAAACAGAATTATCTCCAGGATTATGGGCGGGTCAACGTCAAATCCCTATGCAAGCAGCAGGTTGTTATGTACCAGGTGGGCGTTATGCTCACGTTGCATCAGCAATCATGTCAGTTGGTACTGCAAAAGCAGCTGGTGTTGATCACGTAATCGCATGTTCACCGCCTAAGCCAGGTCACGGTGTTAATGATGCAATTCTTTACACAGCTAATTACTGTGGTGCTGATACTGTTCTGGCGCTAGGAGGCGTTCAAGGTATCGCAGCAATGGCATTCGGTTTGTTCACAGGCAAACCAGCTGATATTCTTGTTGGTCCGGGTAACCGTTTTGTTGCTGAAGCTAAGCGTATGTTATACGGAAGAGTGGGTATCGATTTATTTGCTGGTCCAACAGAAATCGGGATAATTGCAGATCACACAGCTGATCCAGTGATTATTTGTTCTGACCTTGCAGGTCAAGCAGAGCATGGTCCTGATTCTCCAGCATGGCTGTTCACATCAGATAAAGACTTAGCTGATAAAGTCATTGAGATGATGCCAGGAGTTATTGCTAAGTTACCAGAAACTGCCCGTAACGCAGCAACAGCAGCATGGAGAGATTACGGCGAAGTAATTCTTTGTGATACGGACGAAGAAATGGCAGTAATTAGTGATCAATATGCATCTGAGCATCTAGAAATTCAAGCAGAAAACCTTGACTGGTGGGTAGCGCGTTTACGTAACTACGGATCATTATTTGTTGGTGAAGAGACTACGGTTACTTACGGTGATAAGTGTTCTGGTACTAATCACATTCTACCTACTAAAGGCGCAGGTCGTTACACAGGTGGATTGTCTGCAAGTAAATTCGTTAAAACAGTTACTACACAACGTATGACTCGTGAAGCTAACCGTGAAGTAGGTTCTGCAGCAGCACGTATTTCACGTTTAGAGGGTATGGAAGGACACGCTCGTTCTGGTGATGATCGATTAGCAAAATATTTCCCAGGCGAAGAGTTCTTACTTGAGATTCCAGGTCATGGAGTAGATAAATAAGTGACGGAAGTAAATGCAAACCCGCTTAGTCTTTCAGGCAAAGTAGCTTTAATCACCGGTGCCACATCTGGCATCGGTGCACAGCAAGCCCGAGCACTTTCAAGTGCTGGGGCTTCTGTCGTTTTAGTGGGTAGAAGAGAAGATCGTCTTAAAGAACTTGCCGAAGAAATTAGAGACAGTGGTGGCGAAGCTGACTACCTTGGTGCTGATTTATCTGACGAAAGTCATTGGCAGTTGGTCGTCGATGCTAGTCTAAGTTTTTTTGGACGGGTAGATATTCTGTGCAATACAGCGGGTGTAAATCTACGTCAACATGCGGATGATGTAACGCCAGAAAGTTGGGATTTAACACTTGGTTTAAACCTGAAAGTGCCTTTCTTTTTAGCGCAAAAATTGATTCCGAATATGCGTGAGCGTGGTTGGGGTAAAATAATCAATGTAGCATCATTGCAATCCGAGCGTGCTTTCGCTAATGGCATTGCTTATGGCGCATCAAAGGGTGGTATAACTCAGTTAACACGAGCAATGGCAGAAGCATGGTCAAAAGATGGTGTAAGTTGTAATGCTATCGCACCCGGTTTTTTCCCTACGGAATTGACCGCACCGGTGTTTGATAATGACGAAATGTCATCTAAATTTGCCAATCAAACTGCAATAGGTCGTAATGGCGAGTTGAGTGATCTAGATGGAATTTGTGTATTCCTATCAAGTCATGCATCAGACTATATTACTGGTCAAACGATCTATATTGATGGCGGATTTACCGCTAAATAGTTTGGTACAATCAAACTAATATAAAGACACTATTTCTAAAACTCCCTAAAAGTAGGGGGGTGTCTTTTAACTATACATTATTAATGATTATTTCTATTTCTAGCTATACTCATTAGTAAAACAGTAAAAAGGAATCTCCATGAAAGCGCTTGTATATACCGATACCAAAGAAATGACTTACCGCGATGAACCATCACCAAATCAACGAGAAGGTGACGTGATTCTGCAAGTTCAAGCAGCGGCTATTTGTGGATCGGATATGCATGCATATCATGGTCATGACGAGCGACGTGTTCCGCCACTGATATTAGGTCACGAAGTTTGTGGTACAGTTTTAGATGGAAAGCATGCTGGCAAACGGATGGTTATTAATCCATTGATGACCTGTGGTGTTTGTTTAGATTGTCAAACAGGCCGAAGTAACTTGTGTGTAGATCGCGAGTTAATTGGCATGTACTTACAAGGTGCATTCGCTGAGCAAGTTGCTATCGAAGAACGTAACCTGTTAGAAATCCCTGAGGACATGAATCCAATCAGTGCCTCAGTTACTGAGCCTACTGCAACAGCATTACATGCGATTGCTTTGGTTGAGCGTATAGCTTACAGACCCTTATCTGAAATGCGTTGTTTAGTATTGGGAGGTGGAGCGATAGGTCTACTTGCTGCACTAATTCTTAAGGCAAAAGGCTGTACTCATATAGATATCGCAGAAACTAATGCATTACGTCGTGAGAGTATCAATGCTCAACATTGCGGTGATGCCTATGATCCGATTGCTAACAAACCACCGCACTCAGAGCAATACGATGTGGTTTTAGATTGTGTGGGATCAGGTATTACACGCAAAACTTCATGTGAAGCAGTTAGAGCGGGTGGCATTATTTCTCATGTTGGTTTGCAAGACAGTAATGATGGTTTTGATAGCCGACGAGTGACTTTGCAAGAAGTGACTTTCTTAGGTAATTATTGTTACACAACAGCCGATATGAAAGCTTCAATTGATATGCTTTATCAAAATCGCTTAGGTGATTTAAGTTGGATTGATGTTCGTCCAATGTCAGCCGGCGGAGAAGCATTTTCTGATTTACATCATGGTCGTGTTGCTGCTGCTAAAATCGTCTTACAGCCAGATCATTTAATGTAATAACTTATTCTTGTGCCTCGTAAGACTAAACTAGAATAAAGAATTACATACAAAACATTAAACAAAATATTGGAAATTCAGAATGGTACAAGCTTTAATCCGAAAATCAGCCTGTGTTGCCGACTTAAAAAAAAGAGCTAAACGACGGATTCCAAAATTTGCATTTGATTATATTGAAGGTGGGTGTAATAGTGAATTAGCTATTACAAATAACCGTGAAGCACTCGACGATGTTTTCTTAAGACCTGAATATATGCAAGCTTATACTACTCCTGAATTAGGAGTTGACCTGTTTGGTAAACATTATTCATCACCTTTCGGAATAGCACCTTTGGGTTTAACTGGTTTGGTTTGGCCTGATGCATCTGCAATGCATGCTCGTGCAGCATTAAAAGCTAATATTCCTTTTATATTAAGTACCGTCTCTACTATTTCAATTGAAGATGCGGCAAAGAATGCAGAAGATAACTTTTGGTTTCAACTATATCCGCCATCTGATGAAAAAATACTCGATGATATGCTTGAAAGATTACGGGCCGTCGGTTGTAAAAACCTGGTTGTAACAGTAGATGTACCAACACCGAGTCGTCGTATAAGTGCAATTAAAAGTGGTTTAGCCGTTCCACCTAAAATAACAGCTAAAAGTATCTTCGAAAGTACGATTCGACCAATGTGGTCATTAGCTACTGTAACAGCAGGTCTGCCACAATTTGCAACACTTCGACCTTATATTAAAGATGCAAAGAACATAGAAGACATCGCGACATTTATTCGAGTGACATTAAGAGATGTGGTTGATGAAAAAACTTTAATAACCCTCAGAGATAAATGGCGAGGAAGTCTCATTATTAAAGGTATCAGTCATGTCGACGATGCTTTGAAAGTTAAAGAAATAGGCGCAGATGGAATCATCGTATCAAATCACGGTGGTCGCCAATTAGACGCCTCATTACCACCAGCAGAAACACTAGCGGAAATAATTGATACCGTAGGTCCAGACTTAACAGTAATGGCAGACAGCGGTGTTGAAACAGGTGTGGATATTGCAAGATACTTGGCCTTGGGTGCGGAATGTGTATTTGCTGGCAGAGCTTTCTTATACGGGGTAGCTGCCCATGGTGAAAAAGGAGCAGGACATACTATCGATTTATTAAACGATGAATTAACTCAAGTGATGTCACAAGTTCACTGCGCAAACCCAGCATTGATGCATCAGCATTTAGAGTAATTGTGTAAACACTTAATAAAACTACCCAAAAGTAGGGGGGGCTTCCTCGTTTGATTAAAATCGTTTTTTAGCCATTATTTACGTTCTATAATGCATAGACTTTAATCGCAACTCGGCAGTCTCTTGAAACTAAGTAAAAGACTAAAACAACTCGAAAAAATGGTAGCACCTGGTTATTCCCATATATGGGATTGCTGCTGTGATCATGGGTTTCTTGGTTCAAATTTATTGTCTCAACAAGCAGCTAAAAATATCCATTTTGTGGATATCGTTCCAGAACTTATTCTAAAAGTAGAAGAGAAGCTTCAACAGTTTCACTCAAATTCACTATCTACTTGGAAAACACATTGTCTCGATGTGGCAAAAATACCTTTTGAGCAGTATGAAGGAAAACAACTCATTATCATCGCTGGTGTTGGAGGTGATTTAATGAGTCGAATGATCTCTGATATTCATCAGAGGTACCCTGATATAAATGCAGATTTTCTCCTATGTCCAGTTCATCGACAATTTGGATTAAGGCAAAAACTCATCGAGTATAATTTCAGTTTAAAGGATGAAATTCTAATAGAAGATAAAAAACGATTCTATGAAATGATGTTAGTTTCAACCTCGATAACAAGCAGTGAAGAGCCGCTTATTAACTCTGTTGGAGATAAAATTTGGCGATCAAATAATGCCGTGCAATCCGGCATAGTTGAAACTTACTTGAATAATACAATCAATTACTATCGAAGAATTCAACAAGCTGATAATGAAATTAATGTCGATCAGATTATTAGTGCCTATGAGGCTGTAATTCTTTAATTTAGTTAGTTTGTTCTTGAAATAATTTTGAGTAATAAGGGCCGTAATACTAAAAAATAAAAATTAAGGGTTCTTTGTATCTTTATCAAATAAATTCTCTAGAACTGTTAGCAGTTCTCAGCATTACCTCCCATTAATAACTCACATAAAAAAAGGGACTGAATATTCAGTCCCTTTTTAATAAAAAGTTAGTTGATTAAACTAATCTAACTATCCAGCATAAAGATAATTAGGTAGCCACAACACTATCTGAGGGAAGGTTATTATCATAATTAAACCGATTAACTGGATTACCATGAATTGCATCATTCCTAAATAGATGTCTTTAAGATCCCACTCAGGTACAACACCTTTTAGGAAGTATGCAGACAATGCTACAGGTGGGCTTAACCAGGCGGTTTGTAAATTCACCGCAACCAATATAGCAAACCAAACTAAGAGATCAGTACGACTAAGATCAAACGCAGGACCTAGTGTTTCAACTACCGGTAATAAGATCGGAACAATAATCAATACGATTGGAACCCACTCTAATGGCCAACCTAAAATGAAGATCAATGCCATGATTAGGAACAGTGTCCAACCAGGAGATAAGTTGAAAGACAGTAATATGTCCGTCAGCATCTGTGGTGTGCCCAAGTTCGAGAAAACGGCTCCAAAGAAGTTAGATGCCGCTACTAAGAACATAATTAGAACACTGATTTCTAAAGTCTTAATAAGAGAATCGTAACCACCTGAGATCGTAAACTTACGGTATGCCATAGATAATACTACTGAACCTAAAGCGCCACAGGCTGCTGCCTCCGCTGGTGTGGCGAAACCCATTAAAATTGAACCAAGTGCTGAAGCTATCAATACTGTTGGCGGTACTAATCCCATAAAGAATTCATACCATAGATCAGAAAAGAAGAAACCGTTTGGTTTTGCTTTTCTAGACCAACCGTAAGCAAAGAACATAAAGCCAACCCATATTAGCGGAATAACTAAACCGCCGAATGGGAAGATAGCTAGAGAGCCAGCAACACCTAAAGTAAATAGCCAAATCAAAATCCCTAGGCCTGTCATTACTAAAATTACTTCAAGAGCATAAAATGGAGAAGTATCAGGTTGCTCGTCTTCAGGAAGAATAGGTCCTAGACTTGGATTGATCATACAACGACCAATTGTATAAATCATGTAGAGAGAAGCAAGCATAATACCCGGCAATATTGCAGCACGGAATAAGTCAGTTACAGGAACTTCAAGTACAGGACCCATTACGATCAACATGATTGAAGGGGGTATTAATATGCCTAGTGTTCCACCAGCAGTAATTGCACCTGCTGATAAACGTACGTCATAACCTGAACGATTCATGGTTTTAGCTGCCATGATACCTAATATAGTTACAGAGGCTCCTACGATGCCTGTTGCCGCGGCAAAGATCATAGAAACGAATAGAACAGCAATAAAGAGTGCGCCACGGGTACGTGACATCATCATTTGTACTGCGTTGAAAAGACGTTCCATCAAACCTGCTTTCTCCATCATGATACCCATAAGGATAAATAACGGAACAGCAACAAGCTGGTCATCAAGCATTGTTGAGTTAACTTGCAGTGTTAGCAAGAAGAAAGTCAAATTACTGCTTCCACCCCAAGTACCAAATACGAAGCCTAGGAATAAGAGGGTGAATGATATAGGGAAACCCACAAAGATTGAAAATATCATTGCGGCTAACATCACCATGCCAATAGCAGGCTTAGATAAGCCTTCATCGCCAAATAAACCTGCGAACCATTCACCTATGGGTAATGTATCTGGAAAGAATACAGCAACAAACAGCACTGCTAAAAATGCTAAGTAAAATGGAAATATTTTCAAAAATGTTGCTTCACGTTCTTTACCCATTTGATGGAAAGCACGGAATAACTCAGCAAAACCTTGAAGGAAAAGCAATAAAGCACCTATCGGCATAAAAATACGAGCAGGCCATAGATAGGGAGCCCAAGTTGAGTCGCTAGCTTCTTCCCAGCGTCCGAATGCTTGGCCCCAATCTCTGAAACCTAGTGAATCTAGAGCGAATTCGAAAGAACTCCAAAAGAAAAATAGCATTGCAGGAAAATAGAATAGTAGATATAAACTGGCATCTACTGTTGCTTGTGTTTTTGGTGACCAATTTCTAAAAATAAAGTCAGCGCGGATGTGAACACCTCGCATAAGTGCGTAACCAGAAGCACCCATAAATAATACGCCGCCAAGCATGCGACTTATATCATAAGACCACAAAGTAGGTCCTAAATTTAATGCTCTTGCAGTTTCTGCCATGTCATTAGAAGCTAATACTCCAAACATACTTCTAGAGAAAACTTCGATGACCATAGCGATCATAAGCGGGATTAAAAGCAGACAAAGTATCCGTCCTGCCCATAGATTTAATACATCTACGAAAGCAGTAATAGGTCGCTGCCATGAAGTCATGTCTTCAGGTGTTTGTCCGGGTTCTTCTGCTCGTCTCTCTGCGATCAGTTCATCGGTGATATCTAATTCACCTATTTCAATTTCTTCAGCCATTTTGCTATCCCTATTTAACGGTAAGAATTATTATTATTTTTATATTAACAATAATATTAAGCCCTTCATGAGAAGGGCTTAATAGTGAAAATTAAAACATGAATGTTTTAATTACTTCTTTACAGAGTCAGCAAATGCTTTGCCTAAAGCAGCGTTAGATGCTTGTGAACCAGCCCAGTAAGGTACTGCGATTGCAGCGAAATCTTTCTGTGACTGCCATACTTTTGCAAAGAACGCATTTTCTTTAGAGTTCTTTTCTAATGCAGCTTTAGCAGCATTCATGTAAGCAGGGAAGTAGTCAGCTGGTGTGTCATGTAACTGAACGCCATGGTTATCAACTAGATCTTTAAGTGCTTTACCATTCTCATAGATACGGTAAGACATAGCTTTAGAAAGAGATGCGTTTGCAGCAACTTCTAACGCTTTCTTCTCATGATCAGATAGTTTCTTGTAAACATCGCCGTTTATGTACATATCAGCATTTACAACAACCTGATGAAGACCTTGTAAGTAGTAGTGCTTAAGTACTTTCTGGAAACCGAAAACACTGTCTGGTTTTGGACAACACCACTCAGCAGCATCGATAGTACCTTTTTCAAGTGCTGGTAAGATATCTCCACCACCCATAGCTACTGATGCAACACCGATGTCTTTGTACGTTTGGCCAGGGATTCCTGGAGGAGTACGGAAACGGTATTTACGGAAATCATCCATTGAGTTTATTGGCTCTTTGAACCAACCTAGAGCCTCAGGGCCAACGGGTTGTAGCATGAAGCCTTTAACGTTCATTCCCATTTCATCCCAAAGTTGGTCGTATAACTCTTTACCACCACCAAACTGGAACCAAGAAAGGAATGCGATGTTATCGATACCAACACCAGCGCCCGCTACAGGTGAACCAAATAGCATTGCTGCAGGGTGCTTACCAGACCAGTAATGAGTCCAAGCAAATCCACCTTCTACAAGACCTTTATCAACAGCGTCTAATGTTTCTTTAACGCCTACAACAGCACCAGCTGGTAATACTTCGATCTTAAGTGATCCGCCAGTTAGATCTGATACATCTTTAGCGAAGTCTTTTAACATTACAACTTCGTCAGCTTTAGCTGAGATAACTGATTGAACACGGATTGTCGTAACTTTTGCATGTGAAGCAGCTATAGCAACAGAAGCACTACTCAATAAAGTAACCCCTACTGCTGTAGAAACTACAGCTCTTGTCAATTTTGAAAAAACAGACATGTCTTTCTCCTTTGGTAATAAGCTTTCACTTTTATAAATTTCCCCCCATCAGTGAAAGCATATAAATGCGGGGTTTTGAACTATGACAATAGTTATACATAACTATAGTCAAACTTTAACTTTTGTTTTAACTTTTGTTTTAACTTTTATGCATTTTTTATAAGCTCTGCAACTTCTGGCCAACCGTCATAAAGCATTGATCCAGTTAAGAATATTAAGAAAACTAATCCAGCGTATGAAAGCCATGGATACTTGGTCATGATTTTCATGATCATCGTAGCAAAGAAGGCCATAAAGGCGATTGCTAAAACTAGACCAAAAATTAACATGGATGTGTTATCTCTGGCTATTGCTGCCACTGCTAGTACATTGTCAATAGACATTGAAACGTCGGCTATTGTGATCGTAACCATTGCTTGCCATAGTTGTTTTCTAGGGCTACCTTGGTAACCTTTGGCTGATAAAGCATCTTCAGCTTTTTCGGCATGATGATCGCGTAATTCACCATAAAAGCGCCAGCAAACCCAAGCAAGTAAACAACCACCAAAGAATAAAATACCAGGAATGGCTATAAGTTGACTGGCAATAGCGGCAAAAAATATGCGTAAACCAGCAGCAAGAGCCATGCCCATGAATATTGCTTTTTTTCTTAATTCTGGCGAAAGGCCAGCTGCAGCCATTCCTATTACCAGTGCATTGTCACCAGATAATATGATATCTGCGAAAATAATTTGTGCGATGTCTACGATATTGTCGATCACTTATAAATTTCCTTATTTATAATATGCAAACCATAACTCTGGGGTAAAGGTTATAGTTTTGTAAGCGCTTACATTGAGTATAGAATGGATCTAACAAAAATGCACTAATGAAATAATATTGCTTTAAGTATATTTACTCTAAGAATACTAATCATGAGAATATAGCTAGATAATCATCAATTATCAATATAAATTGCAAAAAATGAAACTATTTGTTCCAAAAAGTTGAAATTTAATTAGAATAGCAAATATTAAGTACAGCTTTAGCACTTAATTTTAGATTTTTTAGTCAGGAGAAGTTAAATGGCATCATCCGATAGCTCAGATTCATCGATCCAGGAATATGACTATATTGTCGTGGGTGCTGGCTCTGCTGGTTGTGTCTTGGCCAATAGGCTTTCAGCGGATCCTGCTAATAAAGTTTTATTGTTAGAAGCAGGTGCAAAAGATTGGAATCCGTGGATACATGTGCCAGTAGGATATTTCAAGACTATGCATAACCCTGCAACTGACTGGTGTTATATGACAGAGTCTGATAAAGGTATTGATGGGCGAAAGCTACAATGGCCTCGCGGTAAAGTATTAGGCGGATCAAGCTCATTAAATGGTCTTTTATATGTTCGCGGGCAAAAAGAAGACTACGATCGATGGGAAGCACTGGGTAACAAAGGTTGGTCATTTAAAGATGTGTTGCCTTACTTCAAAAAGTCAGAAGACCAAGAACGTGGTGCTGATGAATATCATGGAGTAGGTGGCTTGTTAAAAGTGTCTGATTTACGTTTACGCCGACCTATTGCTGATATGTTTATTAAAGCGGCTGAGCAAATTGGTATCCCTTTTAACAAAGATTACAATGGCGCTGATCAAGAAGGCGTTGGCTATTTTCAGCAAACAGCACATAAAGGGTTTCGTTGGAGTACAGCTAAAGGTTTTTTAAGGCCTGCCAGAAGCCGAAGTAATTTAACTGTGATTACACACGCGCATACATCTAAAATATTATTTGATGAAACATTAGAAAAGCCTAGAGCGATAGGCATTGAGTTCTTATGCAAAGGATCTCTACAAACAGTAAAAGCAAATAAAGAAATTATTTTATCTGCGGGTGCTATTGGTTCACCACAAATACTTCAGTTATCTGGTGTGGCATCAAAGGATCTATTAGGAAAGCTTAATATTCGAGTAATTAAAGAGTTACCTGGTGTAGGTCAAAACCTTCAAGATCATTTGCAAATAAGATTAGTATTTAAAACCAAACAAAATACCTTAAACGATGAACTTAATAGTTACTTTAAGCAGTTCAAAGTTGGTTTACAGTATTTTCTAAAGAGAACCGGGGCTTTGACTTTAGCTGCGAGTCAAATTGTTATTTTTACCAAAACCAAGGCTGAATTAGAGCGTCCTGATATTCAGTTTCATTTTCAACCATTAAGTGCAGATAAACCGGGCGATGGTGTACATCCATTTTCAGCATTTACTACTTCAGTTTGTCAGTTGCGCCCACACAGTAGCGGTCATCTTGAAATTAAATCTACAGATCCTTTACAGCACCCAGCAATACATCCGAATTATTTATCAGATGAACGTGATTTAGAAGTAGCCGTCGAAAGTATCAAGGTAGCAAGAAGAATTGCTGAGGCGCCCGCACTAGCTGCTGAAATACTTGATGAGTATGTGCCAGGAAGAGAATACCAAACGGACGAGGAGCTATTGTTGGCTGCACGAAAATTCAGTCAGACCATCTACCATCCAACTAGTACCTGTAAAATGGGTAATGATGATATGGCGGTTGTTGATGATCGTTTGCGTGTTCATGGAATTAATGGTTTACGTGTTGCGGATGCATCTATCATGCCTGAAATTACCTCAGGTAATACCAACGCACCTGCAATTATGATTGGTGAAAAAGCATCCGATATGATTTTGAAGGATAACGCATAAGTTATCCATTTTAATAACAAGCGATAAGTTAGCTAAAAGTAGGGGGGTGTCTCTTTAAGCCTCTTTAGTTAACTCTTTCACTTTCTTCACTACTTTTTTTATACCTTCGGCGATTTTTTCTTGAGGTAAAGAAGAAAAACCTAATCGGAAGTAGGGACATTTTTCTTGCATAGGATAGAAAAATACATCGCCTGGCTCTATTAGTACCCCTTCTTTCATTAACTCTTTTGCAAGCTCTCTTGAGTCTAGATTGTCAGGACCTTTTAGCCATAATGCTGATCCTCCATGGTGAGATAATTGTGCTTCACCTGGAAAAGACTGATCAATTTGATTTCGCATGATTATTGAGCGTTGGTAGAGTTTTAGGCTTAGCTTTCGGATCAATGAATCGTGATATCCACGCTGCAAAAAGCGAGCGACAATAAATTGATTGTTACTAGGTGGATGCCTTAACATTAAACGTCTTAAAACACGTGCTTCTTCGATCATCTCTTTGGGTGCCACCATAAAACCGAGACGAATGCCGGGCGCTAAAGTTTTAGAAATACTACCTATGTAAATAACACGACCATCAGTGTCTTGGCTTTTAAGGGCAGCTAATGGTTTTTTGTTGTAGGTTAATTCCGCCTCATAGTCATCTTCTATGATAAGAAAATCTTGTTTAGTCGCCTGCTTCAACAACTCAACTCTACGTTCCTTAGGTAAAGTTACGGTTGTTGGATATTGATGACTCGGAGTCACATAAATACAGTCGCAGTCATTTAGTTTGTCGTTAATTACCAATCCATCTTCATCCACATCTAGACATGCAACTTTGTCCGTTTGTGTAAGAAAAGCATTTCTGGCATCAACATAGCCCGGATTTTCAATGCCAATGGTTTTGTTTGAATCTAGTAGTAACTGAGCACAAAGTGTAATCGCATTTTGCGCTCCTACTGTAACTAATATCTGATTAGGGTCTACAAAAATTCCACGTCTAGGTAATAATTTATTATGAATTTGATCAATTAAGTCTGCATTATCTTGATCAATTTGATCTGAAGACCAATCATAAATAGCTGACACACTTGCGGCATCGCGACAACATTCACGCCAATCAGCAATAGGGAAAATTTCTTTATTATATTGACCATATAAAAAGGCATATTCATATTGTTGCCAATTTTTTTGTTTTTTTATGGATATAAACTGGCTGGGGGTAGTGGTAAAGCATTTCTTCCAATCTACACTAGAGTTAGCTGAATCTTCGAGCTTGGGTTTTGCATTAGCATAACCTGAAAGAACATCTTCACAGACATAATAGCCACTGCGTTGGCGAGTTTCGATAAAGCCTTCATCAACTAGATTTTGGTATGCTAATACAACGGTATTTCGCGAAACCTTTAATTGAGTTGCGAGCTTGCGGCCAGAGGGTAAAGGCATGCCTGGTTTTACATGATGATTTAAAATCGCAGACACCATCATTTCTTGAATTCTTGCTTGAAGAGTACCAGTTGATGTTTCAGATAGTTGAAATAAGTACTCGGTCACAGAAAGTCCTTTATGTAGATGGGTTTATGTTTTCTTGTTTGGCTCGAGAGTTTAGGCTAATGGTGCCAGTTGAGTAAAGTGATACTTTATGTAAAGTTGCTATATGCGATTTCAATTAATAGAATACCTAGTCGTAAACTAGTTAGTTCAAAGTAGATAAAATGTTCCATAAAAGAGGTGTTATAAATAGATGAATGCCTTTTCGTTCTAAAGATCATCTAAAGCTGTTTTGACTTCATACGAATGAGTTATCCGTTCTAAAAACATACTTTAAGTTCGCTAGTTTTACATGAGTTTTTTTACTTTTTGATCAATTAAAACTAGCTAAGTTTAGGTGATAGTTTTTTCTTAAACCTAATGCTCAGGGAAAGCATTGCCGCATTAATATAAGATAAAAGTTGAGGGCGGTTTTTTTTAGTTTTTATATATGAATTATGATCTCAAATTCATTCAATTAATGCATGATCATAATGTGGGATTTTCAATATCTAGTAATTAAGTGAATTTTTTAATGATTAACAGATAAGCATTCTGTTAAAAAATGTTGTTACGATGTAATAAGAGCCTGTAATTTTTACTGTTGAATTACAGTACTCAGTTATCGAAAGCGAGCATTATTATAAGTTGAATTGCCTCTAAACATAAGCTAACTCTCAGTTTTTTAGCGTAATACGTGTACAGAACACTTAGAGTGACGAACCACGCGAGAGGATGTTGAACCCAGGAAAAAATCTTCCAGCCCAGGCTTATGAGAACCGATAATGATACAATCCGCACCAATTTTCTCTGCATATTTTGAGATTTCGCGTCCTGCTTGACCGTGTAATATCTCTGATTCGATGGCATCGTCATTAGTGCGTTCAGCCATCATTTCTTTAATTTTATCATGTGCTTTAGTTTTTACATCTTCTGTCACAAACGACTGAACGACGTTATTTACAGGCTCCATAACATGTGCAACGATAATTTTACCGTCTTTAGAAATTAGTAATTTAGCAGTTTGTAATGCCCTATCACTAAAGCCTTGATTCAAAGCACTCGCAATTAATATTTTGTTGTACATATTTAGCTCCAATATTACTCATTTATGACTAATCAATGTGCGAAAAACCAGGCCTGGTTTTACCCAGGCCTGCCAACTAAATTTACTAGTTAGAAAGTGCGATTATAATTCGCCCTTATCTTTTAGATATTGCTTCATGATCTCAATGCCCTTTGCATTACCTTTCGATCTTTCTGCAACCTTAGGCCATACGTCAGCAATTGACTTGTCACGCATTCTCTTGACTTCTTCAGGAGCGAAATTAATGACTTCACCACCAGCGTCTGTGAGAACTTTTAATGCATGGCTAACGCCATCTTGATGTATCTGACTAGTTTCAAAGTAGGTGCTTTTGAAAACACCGTCGATTTTTTCTTTTTGCCAATCACTTAACTCATTGTACTTACCCAGGTTCAAGAATATTTCCTGGTGTTGAGCAGGAGCCCAACCAGGTTGAGCAGCATACTTTATAACCTCTTGGAATGACATATCGTCAATTCCGCCTGTATCCCAATAGGTTCCATCAATGGTACCCAGTTTTATCGCGGTATATATTTCACCACCACCCATTGCTACAGGCGCGCCGCCCATAGCCGTGTGAAATAGCGCTTGAGGGCCACCTGCGCGCATCTTCATGCCTTTTAAATCTTCCATTTTTCTAACGGGAGTTTTGGTAAACATGGCATTGGGTCCTTGATTAGTCCAACCAACCCATCTTAGATTACGCTTTTTTGCAGCTTCCTGGATTATATCGCCAATTCTGTACTTAGGATCACCAAATGTTACTTCCCAAGCCTGCACAGTACTAGAAGCACCCATTGCTAGGCCAAACGCAAGCATACCTTCTGGCATATCTCCACTGTATACGGAACCCCAACATGCTGTTCCGTCAAGCAATCCAGCAGCTGTTCCTCCGAACGACTCGGATCCACTCGTGATAGCTCCAGATGGCTCAAGTTTGATTTTAACGGTACCTTCGGTTGCTTCTTCTACCGCTTTAACCCAAGGCACAACACCGCCTGCCCATCCGGCATCAGATTGATCAAAACAGGGCTGAAAAGTCCAATTGGTTACTTTTTTTGGTTTTTCGTGAGCTACCGCTGCACCTGATGCTACTATTAAAGTCGTAGCGTATAAGGTCGCGGATAACATCGTTTTTACTTTATTCATAAATCTCCACCTTTGTGTATTAAGGAAACAATTATATTTGTTCAATTTATTTTATTTAACTCATTGAACTCACTTAAACCTCTGAGTATGCAGGGGCCACATTCAGTCATATACCTCAAAAGTTATACAACGAATTTTTTAAGCCGTTACGATACAAGCGTTTTTACCAGCCATTTAGCCGTTATGATCTCAGG
Organism: uncultured Cocleimonas sp.; assembly: GCA_938041705.1. GTDB lineage: Bacteria > Pseudomonadota > Gammaproteobacteria > Thiotrichales > Thiotrichaceae > Cocleimonas. The sequence continues at coordinate 21,905 of CALISP010000037.1, forward strand.
GTTCGGATATCTTTCACCAGTTTTTTTATAACAACCAATAGCATGATTATTCCAGTAATCGGAAAGAATATTTTCAGCGGATATATGGGAAGCGGGATACTGGTTGGAGTATGTTGGTTAAGCATTACAGACAACTTCGCCGCCTCATACCCTTTCCACACTAATACCCCAAGAAACAAGAATGTGAAAACGACTGTGATAATGTCGCATATCGCTTTTTTCTTAGGTGAAAAAGCAGCATAGAAAAGATCCAACTTAACAAACGCATTATCATTTAATGAATAAATTCCCCCTACACAGGCCAAAAGCACCATCGCAACTTGTAATGTACTTGATATCCAGAGAGAAGGTGAGTTTAAAACATATCTTAGAAATACGTCCGTAACTCCAAATACCATCAGGTAAAGAATCAGTAACCACCCAAATCGCCCCATCATTTCAGCAATGAAGTCGATCGCCTTTTCTATCTTATTCCACAATTCCATACTAACCTCTTGCTCGTAATTTATAAAAGCATGCTCTGAAGAGCTGTTTGTTGCATTGTTTGTTACATAAAGTCATTTTACTTGCCCTTTTACTTCATAAGATTTGGGAGCCATGTAGCGATAGCTGGGAAGGTGAAAATCAACGCCAATCCAAGAACCTGAAGTGCAATAAATGGCCACACCGACCTGTAAACATCACCCATACTGACATCAGGGGGCAACACACTTTTTAACCAAAACAGTACAAAGCCAAAGGGTGGAGTGAGGTAAGCAATCTGAATATTAACGATAAACAACACACCAAACCAAAGCTTATCAATACCTAAAGAGTCAATAATTGGGATAAATAGAGGTGTACACAACATGATTATCGCCCAATCATCCATCACCATTCCAAGCAACAGAATAATGAACATCATCATCAGCAGAACTCCATTTTCTCCTCCTGGCATACTCAAAACTAGATCCGTCACAAGTTGTTGACTACCTAGCGAATTGAAAACATTCAGATAGATATTGGAAGCAATCAAAATCCATAGACCCATACCACTGAGTTTAACGGTAGCTTCTAAAGACTCTCTCAAGACTGGCCAGGTTAATTTCCCGTAAATCAAGTTAATAACAAACGCGCCAGTCGCGCCAAAAGCCGCCGCTTCTGAAGGAGTCGCAATTCCTCCCCAAATGGCTCCTAGTACAATGACTATCAAAAGCATGAATGGCCAAATGTTCACCAATGAGGAGAGTTTTTGTGCTCTGGTGAATTTTATATCTTCAGGTGTTGGCGGCCCCATTTGTGGCTGTAGCCGACAACGAACCCCAATGTATGTCATATAAAACACTGCGAGCATCAATCCGGGCAATAAGCCACCCAGAAACAATGCACCAATGGAAACCTTGGCCAAAAGTCCGTAGAAAATAAAGGGAACACTAGGCGGGATGAGAGCGCCTAATGCGCCACCAGCACCTATCGAACCAATGGCGATATCTCTGCTGTAGTTATATTTGATCATGGATGGGTAAGCAATTTGCCCCATCGTTATTGTTGCTGGTGGAGTGATCCCGGTAATCGCCGCAAATATAGTACACACTTGCACGGTGCCCATGGCCAAGCCGCCTGCAATATGACCTATTAGTTTATAGACCGCATCGTAAGCCGCTTCAGCGATCCCCGAAAACCGGATCAGGCTCCCCATAAAAAGAAACAATGGAACCGTCACCAACACGTTGTTCCAGGGTGTGGAGTAAAATTGACTGGGGATCGTCGCCAAGGCTCTCGGCTCAAAAATCGCAGCAAAAATAACGGCAGTGCCTCCTAGGCCAAGAGCCACAGGCAGCCCAAGGAATAGAGCAAAAAACAGACATAAAAAGTAAAGCAAGGTGATAATTTCTATACTCATAAACAATCCATCCAATTTCTTGATTACGTACTTAACTCAGCACAAGTTACGTTGGTCGTCGAGCATCCACGGGGCGTTAATACTTGCGCCGTAGCTTTACCCGCGTCGCGGCATACTACTTTTTCGCCATTTCGTTAGAAAAATAAGTAGCCCCTGCTCTCCGTTCTTCACCTTAAATATCAAAGCACCTTGTGAGGCGATACAACTGCGCAGATTTCCTTCGCCAGGATGCTCATCACCACTTTTCGGTAATCACCAAAATATCGTGCTCACGATAGCCTTCCACCCCTGCGCTTCTCTGGTACAGTCAGCATCGCCTCCATCGATACCACAATCCCTGGCTCAAGCACCGTATTGAATTTTTCGCGCAGCTCCAAGCCCGCCTCACGGCCGTTGCAATGAGTCAACACGCCAAATGAATGACCGTAACCAAAATCAACTTTGGACTTGGATACTCTCACCACTTACAAGAGCATACCGTGTACCTATAGTGCCTCAAGTAGAGCCAGAGTGCAGAAGACGTAGTGGCCATGATTTATGGCTTTCACTTTCAGATAGATTCCGGTTGCAAACCTATTCAACATTTCAAATACCAAAAGCCAAACAAGACACCGTCAAACTACGCACTTATATTTGGATTTTGAAAAATGGTTGCACGATTAGGTGAGATAAAAATCACTCGCTTGCAAAGCAAGATAGCGATACTGAGTGAGGCTATAGAGCCGAGGAAGACTCA
>CALISP010000038.1 GCA_938041705.1 uncultured Cocleimonas sp.
GAAAAGAAAGAGATGAAAGAAGACATCGAGCACGAATTATTGCCGCGTGCGTTTACTCGTACTCAAAAGCTCGATGCTTATATTGATCCTAGCAATGGTTGGTTAATTTTGAATTCATCATCAGCCCCACGAGCTGAAGAATTCACTAAGTTATTACGTAAAACTTTGGGCAGTTTACCTGTGACCTTGCCAGAATCAGAAACCTCGCCTGCTGTGGCAATGACTGAATGGTTAAGCAGTTCTAAATTACCTGCCCCTTTTACGTTGGGTTTTGAATGTGAACTTAAAAACCAAGGTGACGATAAAGGTAGTGCAACGTTCAAACAGCATGATTTAACCTTAGATGAGATTCAAACCAGCTTAAAAGCAGGTAAGTTCGCAGCGAAGTTAGCGATTGAATGGGATGAGAAGATTAGTTTTGTACTGAGCGAGGACTTACAAATCAAGAAGCTCAAATTCTTGGATGTATTGGAAGAGCAGTTACAAGACAACGACCCTCAATCATACGAGGAGCATATTGATATTCAGTTTGCTTTAATGACGGGTGAAGTATCTAGCATGTTAAACGACTTGATGAAGGCACTTAATTAGGTCTTTATACAAAACCGCTTAAAAGGTGGGGGATGTCTTTTTAACTTATTTTATTAGTTAAACACACCCCCCATTTTTATGACCTTTTCTATTACTTTGACAAGCCGCCTAAAGTTAGTACTTTTGTTAGTAACTTTTCGCCACGACTAATCAACACATTAACCTTATCTTTAGGTTTTTTATCAAGTCGCCAAAGATTAACATCAGCACTAGTTTTTATATTTATTTGATCTAGCTTTATTAGTAAGTCACCTTTAAGCAAACCAGCTTTGTCTGCCGCGCCAGATTTAGCAATTTTAGATATTTTCAGACCTGCCTTGATATCTTTCATGCCTATTCCAATCAATCCAGCAGGTGGTAGCTTTATATTTTTAGTTGGTAATGAGAAGTCTGCTTCTTTATTAGTATACTTTTTATCTGAATGGCTCAGTATTACCAAAGAACGTTTTGTATTTGTGAGCTTGAGTAGCCTATCTATGCGGCTTGGAATTCCTTCACGATTTATTAGGTGGCCACTTCCAGCTAAAATAACCATACGTTTGCTTGGATATTTTTTAAGATAGTTACTAGCGGCAAATGCCATGCCTTCATCCCAGGCGAGCTGTGCATCTACAAAGCGTCTAAAGCCTTCTTCATTCATTGTTTTACCGTGTGAATGCATACCAAAGACTTCTCTTAATCGCGCTGTGTATTTGACGTTTGATTTATCAATATTTAAAGGCAGTTGTTTCCGTTCTGAAGGCGATAAGTTTTTAATACCGCCTTTAGATATCTTTCTGGTTAATTCTTGTGGAATATTCAAGGCAATTAAAGGAGTTTTATTTTGTTTAGCGTAGTCGAATATCGGTCGATATAAACGAAAATCATAGCGCCAGCGAGAGTACCATTCCACTCCGCGAAGCATTTCACGTTCTGTAATGTTTCCAGCGATATAATCATCTAAATATGATTGAAAAGGTTGTTGCACCATCTCTAAACCAATACTTAAAATGACACCCCCCCACTTTTGATGGGTTTTCTTAATAATATCGAGTTGATTAAGGTGATGACCGTAATCGGTGTGTGTTTCTCCAACTAGTACAACACGCGCTTGCTTAATCTTAGTATCTAAACTATTCGAGGATTGCTTAGGCTGAGTAGTTGAACAAGCGGTAAGTAAAATAAACGATACAACGAAAAAGTAACGAAGGATTGTTAAAGTAAAATTATGCATATTTATATAATACCGTTGCTTATGATTTTTTACACAATGTAAGGTTATTCTATTTGTTAAAGATACTGAGTATTTAGATTTGTTTATTTTTTACATTCTTTTTACAAAGTGGATACATCCATCTCACTTATACTAGGTGCAGTGTATTTATAGTTGGTTCCGTTATAGACAACTAAATCACAAAAGGCAGGGTAAGAGAATGAAAATAATATCACTTAAAAATATCGTTAAAAAGTTAGTCGGCGTATCAGCCTGTTTGTTTCTAGGTGGCTTAATGAGTACGGCCTCCGTTTATGCTAAAACCTTTGTTTCTGAAACAGTGCAGTTACGAGCAGAGCTTTCAAGTCCAGTCATTGAGGCAGGCAGAAAACAAACAACTTTTCTTAAAGTTGCGCTCACTGGTTTTAAGTTGGAAGACTCTAGTGAACGAACACCAGCAAATATCGCAATTGTGTTGGATAAGTCAGGGTCTATGGGCGGCGAAAAACTTCGAAGTGCCAAAGAAGCAGCACGAATGGCAGTTAATTTGCTGAACGAAAACGATATCATTTCTATTATTAGTTATGACTCAACGGTAAATGTTTTAGTGCCTGCAACAAAGGTTAGTGATAAGCGCGCGATAAATCTTGCCATTGATAGAATGCGTTCGGGTGGAAAAACTGCGTTGTTTGCAGGAGTTAGTAAAGGTGCGGCAGAGGTTCGTAAGTTTCTGGATAAAGACCGTGTTAACAGAGTGATTCTATTGTCTGATGGACAAGCAAATATTGGCCCAAGTTCACCGAGTGAATTAGGTAATTTAGGTGCGTCGTTAAGTAAAGATGGAATTACCGTAACCACTATTGGTTTAGGCACTGGTTATAACGAAGACCTAATGGCAAACCTTGCTGGCTACAGCGATGGTAACCACGCTTTTGTAAAAGATGCTGAAGATTTGGCCAGGATTTTTAAATACGAATTTGGTGATGTGCTTTCTGTCGTTGCACAAGATGTCGAAATTATTATTCAATGTAAAAATGGCATTAAACCGATTCGCATTTTAGGTCGAGATGGTACGATTTTAGGTCAAACAGTCCGAACCAGTATGAGTCAGCTTTATAGTGAGCAAGAAAAATTTGTTTTGATTGAAGTAGAAGTGCCTGCTGGAAAAGCAAAACAAGAAGTATCATTAGCAGACGTCAGTGTTAATTATCAAAATATGCAAAGCCGCCAACAAGATAAACTCGCTGAGAATATGAAAGTCGCTTACAGTGCTTCAAAAGAAGAAGTGAAACGTGCTTTAAACGCACCTGTTGTGAGTGCTGTTACCAAACAAGTAGTGAATGCTGATAGTAAAAGAGCGCTAAGATTAAGAGATGCGGGTAAGTTACAAGAAGCACAAAGTGTGTTGAAAGCAAGTGCTGCATATTCTAGAAGCCAGGGAGCATTATTGGGTGGTGCAGCTGAAGAAGAGTTAAATAGCTTTAGTGATGATATTTCTAAAGATGCTGACATTATCGTACAAAAGAAAGAATGGAACGCGAACCGTAAAATGTTAAAAGCAAAACAGTTTAGATCTGATAAGCAACAATCTTATAAATAGTTAGAATAATGCGTGTGATTTTAATGGCTAGTTGAAATCACACGCTACTTGTATATTTAAAGTCTTTACCTGAAAATATTTCGATAAATAAATCAATTTAGGACCAAATGCCGCAACGTAAACTCATCATTTTACTATCTCTATTAGTGATATTGCCGCTGAGCTTACTCGCATGGCAGGGCTGGAAAATTAGCCAAGATACGCAAAAACTAAATGATGTTCGTTTTACTAGTTTGGTTGCTGCTCGTTTGAACCAAGTTGATACAGTCGTTCAGAGTTATTTTGAAGAGATGCAACTCCAATGGAGTTTACTTAT
>CALISP010000039.1 GCA_938041705.1 uncultured Cocleimonas sp.
ATCCCCTAATTTTTCTTCAAGCAAGCTAACCCAGCCCTTTTCTACAGGAATACCATATGCAGCACTGAGGCTATCTCCCCAAACTAAAATTTTAGTTGAGGCATGGCTATTTGAAGTTAACAAGCTAATACAAAGAACCCCGATAAAAAGTGATGTATTCTTGAAAAGGTGTGGAACGAATCCCATAGTTATTGCTCTTAATGTAGTTATATTAATGAATTTATCTTTAATAAAGATCCTATCACTCGTGTAGACACTATAAATGAAAAATAATTCTATCGTAATTGAATCAAATAATTTAAGTAAAAGCTTAGCAGCATCTAATGAAGGTGGTGATAAATCTAATTCGTCTCAAACGCTTCAAATTTTACATCTGATTAATCTTAAGATTAATCAGGGTGAATCAGTTGCTATTACAGGCTCTTCTGGTTCTGGAAAAACTACATTATTAGGATTATTGGCAGGATTAGACGTACCAACCTCAGGGGAAGTCACGCTCCTAGATAAAAAATTATCTACATTAGATGAAGATCAGCGTGCGGCATTACGGTTGGGTAAAGTTGGTTTCGTTTTCCAATCATTTCATTTAATGGATAATTTAACAGCTTTAGAAAACGTCATGTTACCACTTGAACTGGATAGTAGTCTGAGTCTAAACAATAGCGCCATTCGCGATCGAGCAAAAGAGGCGTTGTCGCAAGTAGGTCTAGAGCCACGAATAAATCATTTACCTACTCAATTATCTGGTGGTGAACAACAAAGAGTCGCGCTAGCTAGGGCATTTGTTTCAAACCCTACAATTTTATTTGCAGATGAGCCAACTGGGAATTTAGATAGTAATACTGGTAATGAAATAGTAGATTTATTGTTTGAGATGCAACAACAAAATAATACGACTTTAATATTAGTAACTCACGATGATGAATTAGCCAAGAAATGTGAGACTCATTATCGTATTGAGAATGGTCGAATTGACAATAGTGAACAAGAAGCCTCTTTAATTGAAAATAAAAAAGAAGTATACGTATCGTGACATTATCAAACTTGCTAAAACAAAATAAGCATTTTTGGCGCTTAGCTGAAATGCGCTTGTTATTTTTGGCTTTATTGGTGGCTGTAGTAGCAGTTACTTCAGTAGGTTTTTTCACTGATAGGGCAGACCGTGCAATGAGCTCACAAGCTACTCAATTGTTGGGGGGTGATATGGTCCTAACTTCGTCTAGGCCAATTGATAAAAGTTATCTTGTCGAGGCGCAACAAAGAGGCATGGGTACTGCTGAAGTTGTTAGTTTTCCAAGTATGGTATCGAGTGGAGATAAGTTTCAACTAGCTCAAATTAAGGCTGTCTCAAAAGATTATCCATTACACGGTAAAATTGAAACGAGTTTTGATAGTGCGGGTAGTATTACTGTCACTACTGTAGGTAGTTTAAATAAAGATGAAGTGTTGGCAGATGGACGTTTATTTGTTGCTTTAGGGATTAAGACAGGTGAACAAGCACAGCTGGGTAGGAGTACCATAAAGCTGGCTAAAATCATTCGAAAAATGCCAGACCAAGGTACGAATGCATTTCAGTTTGCCCCTAATATGATTATTCCTCTGGCGCAATTACCTGCAACTGGATTGTTAGGTGAAGGTAGTCGAGCTAGCTATAGTTATTTATTTGCTGGTGATGCTAGCCAAGTGAAATCATTTAATGCTTGGTTAAAACCTAAGCTTGAGAGGCAAGAACGTATTCGAACACTCGATGATGGATTGCCTGCTGTTCAACAAGCGTTAACTCGTGGTCAACGTTTTCTAAAAATGGCTTCCTTACTTGCAGTTATTTTAGCAGGGGCGGGAATTGCATTAAGCAGCTATAGCCTAACCCGTCATGAAATTTCTGCGGTTGCTGTATTAAAAACCATGGGCGCTTCACGCCGACAAATTTTGACCCGTTATTTAGGAGCTTTGGTTACTGTCGCTATGTTAGCGGCAATTGTCGGAGTTATTATTGGATATTTCATTCAGTCTTATTTAGCGACGTATTTGCAAGATTTTGTCGGGCAAGCTTTACCAAAAGCAGGTCTATTACCAGTCTTTATTGGTGCTGCAACTTCGTTAATTATGGCATTAGGGTTTTCGGCTCCACATTTATTACAATTGATCAAAACTTCTCCAATTCAAATATTACAAAGATCAAATACAGTCGCAAAAACTTCCTTTATGTTTTCCTTCTTCAGTTTAGCTATCGCCGTATTTTTATTAATGTGGATACAGACCTCTGACCTTAAATTAAGTGCTTATCTATTAATTGCAGTGTCAATAGCATTAGGAGTTTTTTGGCTTATTGCTCTATTAATGCTAAAGCTCATTCGTAAACTATCTCAACGCTGGCCTTTGCCTAAAGCAAATCAACGAATGGCTTTGATGGTTGTTGTGTTTGGTGTGGGTTTATTTAGCTTGTTGCTACTAACAACCTTGCGTGATGATTTAATTAATCGTTGGCAGGCCAGTTTACCTAGTGATGCTCCCAACCATTTTTTGATCAATATCCAGCCTAATGAAGTTGAACCGTTAACACAGCTTTTAGCTAATAAAAATGTAGAAACTCCAATTTATCCAATGGTGCGAGGTCGTTTAGTTGAAGTGAATAAAAAACCTATTTCACCAGATGATAGTGTTTTCGCTGAAAATCCACGTGCTCAACGTTTACTCATTAGAGAGTTTAATTTATCTGCGAATGCTACGTTACCAGAAGGTAATATTATTCGAGCAGGCGAATGGTTTGGAGATGGTGATGAAAATGGGTTTTCAATGGAGGAAGGGATTGCTGAAAATCTAGGTGTAGGGATGGGTGATAGTCTTACTTTCGATATTGCAGGGCAACGTTTAACAGAAACCATTACAAGTATAAGAACCGTTCAATGGGATAGCATGAAACCAAACTTTTTTGTTTTGGCTGCGCCCAGTGCCTTTGATGAATTGCCACGTACATTTATTACTAGTGTTCATTTGTCTGATGACAACACAACAATTATTCCTGAAATCGTTAAACAATTTCCGAGCGTTACAGATATTGATATCAGTGCAATTCTGACTCAGGTACGTGAACTCATTAATAAAGCGGCATTTGCTGTCCAAGCTATATTTCTATTTACTTTAGTAGCTGGTGTAGTTGTGTTGTTTTCAGCGTTACAGTCTCAAAAAGCCTTACGCAGAAAAGAAATTGCGATATATAAATCACTAGGAGCTAGTCGATCATTATTACGACGAAATTTATTATTAGAATTTGCAATGATAGGTGGATTGGCTGGTTTTCTTGCAGCTGTGCTTGCTTTAGTAGCAGCAAATGCTGCAGCCTATACCTTATTTGATTTAAGTCCTGAATTAAATTTAACCTTAATAATTATTGGTACTTTTTTAGGTGCTTCATTGGTCAGTCTTGCAGGTTATATCAATGTAAGAGGATTACTTTCGATAGCTCCTGTAAGCCTATTTAGATAGTATCTAATACTTGTCTAAAAGTAGGTGGGTGTCTTTTAAAAGCTAATATTTATATATATCGTTCTTATGGAAACTAAATTTGAACTTAGTTACAAAATCAAGGTACTTAAGAAGGGGGATACTTATTGAGCTGTAAATAGAAAGCTGTAAGGATTTTTCCTCAAATATAAAAAAGTTTTTCAAAATCATAAATCATGAAGTTTAAGTATATTGTCTCATGTGAATTTATGTTGTGAATAAATAAATTTACGATTCAATTCATGGTTTGGAATGTTAAATAAACATTGCTGGGTGGCGCCTTCTTAAGATAGACGGTTGCTCATTTGGTATGAATGGATTATCCTTGGAACGTCGGTTATTCAGCGCGAAATCAGTTTCGTGGGCTAAACAATAAGAATAACGCGTAACTTAATAGATGAATTTACAGGAGTTTTAAAATGTTAATTAGAAGTTTTGCCTCAGTAGCCGTATTGGCTCTAGTGCTACCAGCATCACAAGCGATGGCAGCATCTCATGGAAAAGAAGCAATGCCAGATAGAATTGATGCTACTGGTGTACTGCCGAATGCACAACCAGGTGAGTGTTACGCAAAGGTAATTGTTCCTGCGGTTTTTGAATCTGTTACTGAGACAGTTCTTGTAAAGCCAGTATCTGAAACAGTTTCAGTGATACCTGCTGTATTTGATACGGCTGAAAAATCTGTCATTGAAAAAGAGGCATTTACAACTATCAAAGTTGTACCTGCTAAATTCCGTGAAGAAGTTGAAGAAGTTGAAATTTCTAAAGCTGGCACAACTTGGGTAACTGACCTGGGTAATAAAGGAATCCCTGCGAGTCCTGCATTATTAGCAGGTGCTAAAACAAACGGTGTTGATCTTTCGGGTGCCGCAGTTGGCGCTTGTTATAAAGAATATTATATCCCTGCAAAATTCGAAGAAACTTCTAAAGAAGTTTTAGTTAAAGAAGAGTCTGAAGAAATCAAAGTAGCTCCGGCTCAATTTGAAGAGACAGAAGAAACAGTAGTCGTTAAGCAAGCAAGCCAGAAAAAGATTTATATACCTGCTGAATACGAAACTATTGAAGAAAGAATTGAAGTAGAAGCAGCAAAAGCAGTTTGGAAGAAAGGTGATGGCCCAATCACCAAAATTGATAATTCAACAGGCGAGATCATGTGTTTAGTGCAGGTGCCTGCAGTTTATAAAACCATTACTAAAAAAGTGCTTAAGTCAGCAGCTAAAATTGACTTAGTTGAGATTCCTGAAGAAACTAGAGCGGTTAAAGTTAGTAAGTTAGTAAGTGACGCAACTATTGATAAGGTTAAGATACCTGCTGAATACAAAACAGTTACATTAACAAATAAGGTATCTGATGCAAGTTTCACTTGGACTGCAGGAACTGCTTCTGATGGTGGTACATACACAGGTAACCAAGTTTGTTTAAAAGAAGTACCTGCGAAATATGCACAAGTTAAAAAGTTAGTTGTCGACACGCCGGCTGAAATTGAAGAAGACGTAATGTCGCCTGTAGCTAAGCTAATTAAAGTTAGCAATGTTATAACGCCAGCTAAAGAAGAGCGCAAGCTAGTTCAAGCTGAGTACAAAACTATTGAGAAGAGCACTAAGATTGCAGCTGAGCGTTTAGAGTGGCGTCCAATTCTATGTAGAACTAACATGGGCCCAGATATTAATAAAAGAATCCAACAAGCACTTAAAGATGCCGGCGTTTACACAGGTCCTATCGATGGAGCTGTTGGTAAAGGTACAATGTCTGCTGTTGAGAGATACCAGCAAGAGAATGGTATGGCGACAGGTGGTATTACTATCGATATGCTAGAAAAACTTGGTGTTATGTAAATAATCTAAGTTTCATAAGACATAAAAAAGCCGCTTTAAAGCGGCTTTTTTATGTTTGTAGTATTGTGATTATTGATTTCCGTAATGAAGTCACAGGAAAAAGTGTTAGTAGAGAAGAGAAGCCTCTAAAAGTAGGAGGTGTCTTCTGTATGTCAAATAGCGACTATAAAAAATTGGTTTCTGTTTGTTCTCTTAGCGCATAAAATTCTTTAACGAACTCGTCATATCGATCATTTTCTATGGCGTTGCGTATACCGCGCATAAGCTCTTGGTAATAATATAAATTGTGAATAGTATTTAAATGCGCTCCCAGCATCTCTTTACACTTATCTAAGTGCCTTAGGTATGCACGCGAGTAGTGTTGGCAGGTATAACATCCACAATCAGGGTCTATTGGTCCTGTGTCATTTTGGTGTTTGCTATTACGAAGTTTTAATTCGCCATGGCGTGTAAACAAAAAACCATTACGTGCATTGCGTGTTGGAATAACACAGTCAAACATATCGACGCCACGTTTAACTGATTCAACTATATCTTCTGGTTTTCCAACGCCCATCAAATAGCGGGGTTTATCATCAGGTAAAAGTGGTGTGGTTACTTCTAAAACATAATCGCGCTCATCTTTAGGCTCTCCTACAGAAAGTCCTCCAATGGCGTAACCATCAAATCCTATGTCTTTTAAGCCTGCAGAGGAAATTTCTCGTAATTCTCCATGCATGCCCCCTTGAACAATGCCGAATAGGGCAGATGGATTATCAGCATGAGCTTCCTTGCTCCGTTTGGCCCAGCGAAGTGATAGTTCCATGGACTCACGAGCTTCAGTTATAGTCGCAGGATAAGGTGTGCATTCATCAAAAATCATGACGATATCAGAACCCAAATCACGTTGAATTTGCATTGATACTTCAGGTGATAATAATACTTTATCTCCGTTTACAGGAGACCGGAAATGTACACCTTCTTCAGTTATTTTACGCATTTTTGCTAATGAGAATACTTGGAAGCCACCGGAGTCAGTCAGGATTGGTTTATGCCAATTCATGAAATCATGTAAATCACCGTGCTTCTTTATAATTTCAGTGCCTGGTCGAAGCATTAAATGAAAGGTATTACCTAAAATAATTTCAGCGCCTAAGTCTTCAATTTCTTCAGGCTTCATAGATTTAACTGTGCCATAAGTGCCGACTGGCATAAAAGCAGGTGTCTGTATGTTTCCTCTTGGGAAACTCACTTCTCCACGACGAGCTAGGTTGTTATCGGATTTGTCGGTATGAAGTAATGTGTATTCCATAATTATTAAGTTTCGTTGTTGAGTAATTGTAAAAAAGGGATTAAATTTTAAAATAAATTTTCAAAGACATCTTCCTACTTTTGGCCTATTTATCAGCGAACAAAAGCAGGAGCGGCATTTTCTCATGCTATGCTTGTGCACCACAATAGAAATAACTCAACATAACTAGTTCATCAAGGGTTGACGGAAATAAAATTGATGCGTATTATTCGCGCTCTGCCGTAAAAGGTGGAAATGATACTGTCTTTGATAGTGGTGTCGGGGTATAGCGCAGTCTGGTAGCGCGCCTGCTTTGGGTGCAGGATGTCGGGAGTTCGAATCTCTCTACCCCGACCAATTTTGACAGTTAAATAGATAAATAGGCAGATCTTGATTTGCGCTTGTAGCTCAACTGGATAGAGCAACAGCCTTCTAAGCCGTAGGTTGCAGGTTCGAGTCCTGCCCGGCGCGCCAAAGTTAAGAGTGTTGCTTATAGTTATGGTGGGTATAGCTCAGTTGGTAGAGCCCCGGCTTGTGATGCCGGTCGTCGTGGGTTCGAGTCCCATTATCCACCCCATATTTTTTTAAATTAAAGATCAAAGCAATCATTCATCGGAATGCTGTTTTTTTCTTTATTCAGGTTATACAAGTGCAAAAATGCGTTGTATAATCGCTTTCTTTTGCGAGAGTGGCGGAATTGGTAGACGCGCTGGTTTTAGGTACCAGTATCTTAGGATGTGAGAGTTCGAGTCTCTCCTTTCGCACCATATTTTTCATGGGAATACACACAATTATCAATTGTGTGTATTCCAAATGAATAATTTCATTTAACTACGAGTAAAATCTTGAGCCACGCTCTAATCTAAAGAGCTGCGACTTAAGTTGAGGTTTATTGCATGCAAGTTTCAGTTGAATCAACCGGAAATATCGAACGTAAATTATCTATTGTTATACCAGCTGACCGTATTGATGGTGAAGTTGAAACACGCTTAAAATCAATGCGTGGTCGCGTTAAAATAGACGGTTTTCGTCCTGGTAAAGTGCCAATGAGTGTTGTTAGTCAACAATACGGTGATTCGGTCTATCAGGAAGTGGTTGGTGAATTATTCCAATCAACTTTCTACGAAGCTGCTGAGCAAGAGAAGTTGAAAGTAGCAGGTATGCCAAAAATTGAAGCTACAGTGTTAGAGCCCGGTAAAGACTTGGAGTATAGCGCCACCTTTGATATTTATCCTGAATTTAAGATTGGTGATATTGCCAAGATGGAAGTTAAAGAGCCAAGCGTTAAATTGGTTGCAGCTGACGTTAACGAAATGATCGAAACACTTCGTAAACAACAACAAGAGTGGAAAGAAGTTAAGCGTGCTGCCAAGAAAGGCGATCTGCTTGTTATAGATTTTAACGGTAAAGTAGATGGCGAAGAATTTGAAGGCGGTGCTGCCCAAGACTTCTCTGTTGAATTAGGTGCAGGACGTATGTTGGGTGATTTTGAAGATGCGCTCAAAGGCATGAAAGCTGGCGCGGAAAAAGAAACTGATGTGGTTTTTCCTGAGGATTACCCAGAAGAAAAATTAAAAGGTAAAACTGCGCAATTTACACTTAATGTAAAAACAGTAAGTGAGCCTGAACTGCCAGAACTTGACGAAGATTTTATTAAAAAATTCGGTGTTAAGGATGGCACTGAGAAAAGTTTCAAAGCTGAAATTAAAGCAAACATGCAGCGTGAAGCCGATCAGCGTGTGAAAAGTCGTCTTAAGCAATCTGTAATGGAAGGTTTGCATGAGCTACATGAAATTGATTTACCTTCATCATTAGTTGAAGAAGAGGTTAAGCAAGTAAGAAGTGAAATGCAGCAGAACTCTCAAGGTGCTGATATGTCTTCATTGCCTGATGATATGTTTAAAGATCAAGCTTCTCGACGCGTTAAATTGGGTTTAATTGTTGGTGAAATAATTACCACAAATAAACTAGAAAAGGATCAAGCAAAAGTAGATGCAATGTTGAATTCGTTAGCTGAGAGCTACGAAGATCCACAAGCGTTAATCGAATACTACAGAAGTGATCAACAAGCAATGCAGACAATTGAAGCGGCTGTAATGGAAGAAATGATTGTTGATTGGGTGTTAGAAAAAGCTAAAGTTAATAAAGAAGAAGTTAAATTTACTGAGCTAATGAACGCCCAAGCATAGTTTTTTCGAGAACTATAATAGCAAACTAATACTATCTAATTAAAAAATATAAAGAAGATTAATAGGTAATACTATGACAAATTTACGATCACAACATAACGGTCAAGAAATAACGAGCAGTATTCCATGGCCTGGTGTTTCGGAGACAGTTAGAGGTCAGGAGACTCGTAACGACATTCTTTCTAGAATGTTAAAAGAACGCGTTATTTTTGTAATTGGACAAGTTGATGATTACATGGCGACTTCGGTTATGGCTCAGTTGTTATTTTTAGAAGCCGATAACTCTGAGAAAGATATACATATG
>CALISP010000040.1 GCA_938041705.1 uncultured Cocleimonas sp.
GAACTTGCCATTAATAATGCTATGCTAACAACTAATAATTTTTTCATTCTAATATTCCATTTATCTCAATCATTATTTTAATTATCATTTGATATTATCATAAATACCTTATTCGATAAGCGTTTCCCGACGAACGAAGCATCGTTTACAATTTCATTATTAGTAACATCCATCCCCCAAGGAAAACTTAGCAATAAATAATCTGTAAGATATACTAAGAGATTGAAATAACTCAGATTAAAAATAACGGAAACCATATGAAAGACTATCAAGCCGAATTCCTAAATTTTGCCATTGAAAACGACGTATTAAAATTTGGTGAGTTCACCTTAAAATCAGGCCGCTTAAGTCCTTATTTCTTTAATTTTGGCTTATTTAGATCTGGTTCATCTTTAGCAAAGCTAGGCGACTATTATGCACAGGCTATTGTTGATTCTGAGCTAGAATTCGATATGTTATTTGGTCCTGCGTACAAAGGAATACCTTTAGTTGCAGTTGTTGCAGCAACCCTTTATGAAAAACACGGTATTGATTATCCCTATGCCTACAATCGTAAAGAAGCCAAAGATCACGGAGAAGGAGGAAATATTGTTGGCGCAGCACTAGAAGGCAAGGTTTTGGTGGTCGATGATGTTATCAGCGCGGGTACAGCATCACGTGAGGCAGCCGATTTAGTTGCTGAATACAAAGCAACTCTAGCGGGTATCTGTATTTCTTTAGATAGACAAGAACGCGGGCAAGGAGATAAGTCTGCAGTTCAGGAGATCGCCGAGACTTATGATATTTCGATAATTAACATCATCGGATTAAATCAAGTGATTCAATATATTGAGACTAGTCAGAATGATCCAGAATTACTCAATAAAATCAGCCAATATAGAGAGACATATGGTGTCTCGTAATTATCTGATAAAGCTATTATTGGCTTAGATTTAACAACTAAAATACACCCTCCTACTTTATGCATAATAGTGTGAGGGTGTATTGACTCTCTGGTCCTTTAAGGCATTTAAAAGTAATTAATTATCTGTTAAATTA
Source organism: uncultured Cocleimonas sp. (assembly GCA_938041705.1). GTDB lineage: Bacteria > Pseudomonadota > Gammaproteobacteria > Thiotrichales > Thiotrichaceae > Cocleimonas. The sequence goes on from CALISP010000040.1 coordinate 1,039, forward strand.
ACTGCCCTTATTAGTTCTATTCTTAATCTATAAAGAAGCAATTCGTTCAACTGCCTTAACTAAGTTTTCCATACTGGTAGCATACGACAAACGTATATGGCCCGGCGCACCAAACGCACTTCCTGGCACCATAGCCACTTCTTTATCAGCTAATAACATTTGAGACAGTTCGGCATCGTTAGAAACACCATCAACACGTGCAATTAAACCTTCAATATTTGGAAAACTGTAAAAGGTTCCATCAGAAGGTAAGCACTCTACACCATCAATAGCGTTCAAGCCCTTAACTACAAAATCATGTCTTTCTTTGAAGGCAACTAACATTGGCTTGATACAATCTTGACTTTCATTAAGAGCAGCAACAGCAGCATGCTGTGATATTGAAGTTGGATTTGAAGTACTTTGACCTTGAATTTTCTTCATTCCTTTTATGAGATCAGCTGGTCCAGCCGCATAACCTATGCGCCAACCTGTCATGGCATAAGCTTTTGAAACACCATTAAGTACAACACAACGATCATACAGTTCAGGTGAAGCATTCAAGATATTTACAAATTTAAGACCATCAAACAAGATATGTTCATACATATCATCAGTTGCTACGACAATATCAGGGTATTTAGCTAAAACATCACCCAGTGCTTTCAACTCTTCCATTGTGTAACTAACACCCGTTGGATTAGATGGACTATTAATCACAAACAAACGGGTCTTATCGGTAATAGCCGCTTCTAAATCAGCTGCCGTTAATTTGAAATTCTGATCTTGTCCTGCAGTAACTATCACTGGCTTACCACCAGCAAGTAAAACCATATCTGGATAAGAAACCCAATAAGGTGCTGGAATGATAACTTCATCACCGGAGTTAATCATCGCTTGGCAAAGATTATAAAAACTCTGCTTACCACCACAAGACACTAAAACTTGATCGGCTTCGTAATCAAACCCATTATCACGTTTTAATTTACTAATCACGGCAGATTTTAATTCAGGGATACCATCAACAGCAGTGTAGCCAGTTTTATTCTCATTAATTGCCGCAATACCGGCAGCTTTTATATGATCTGGTGTCCCAAAATCTGGTTCGCCTACGCCTAAGTTAATAACGTCACGACCTTCGGCTTTCATTTTTTGAGCTAAGGCACTCATAGCTAAAGTTGGAGAAGGTTTAACTCGCTGAACGCGATCTGATAATTTAATAACCATTTTTAATACCCTAAAGAATTTCCGATGTAAGAATAGTTGAAATATACTCTATCTAACTTTTCAGTAAACTAAAATAAAGTGAATGATTAATAAATTTAATTTACATACAGAGTATGAACCTGCCGGAGACCAGCCCACAGCGATAAAATCTCTAGTTGATGGACTGAATGATGGGCTGTTGCACCAAACTTTATTGGGCGTTACCGGATCAGGTAAAACCTTCACTATGGCCAATGTGATTGCTCAAACACAACGACCTACCATTATCATGGCGCATAACAAAACATTGGCAGCGCAACTTTATGGTGAAATGAAAGAGTTCTTTCCTGATAACTCTGTTGAATATTTCGTTTCTTACTACGATTACTATCAGCCAGAAGCGTATGTGCCTGCTTCCGATACCTTCATAGAAAAAGACGCCTCAATCAACGAACACATTGAGCAAATGCGACTATCAGCTACCAAGGCAATGTTAGAGGGATCAGATACGATTATCGTAGCGACTGTTTCAGCTATTTATGGCTTGGGTGACCCAAAGTCATATATGAGTATGATGCTTCATCTAGATCGGGGTGAAAAAATTGGTCAACGAGATATTATTAAACGCCTAACTGAAATTCAATACAAACGAAATGATTTGGTATTGGAACGCGGCAATTATCGAGTACGTGGTGATGTAATTGATATCTACCCTGCAGACTCTGATATCGAAGCGGTTCGTGTCGAGCTTTTTGACGACGAAGTCGAACAGCTCAGTTTCTTTGATCCATTGACGGGTGAAGTTTTACGTAAAGTGCCCCGCCTCACGGTCTACCCTAAATCACATTATGTTACTCCCCGTGAAATAATGTTGGGTGCAGTAGAACATATCAAAGTCGAACTTAAATCACGACTCGAGTTTCTTTATGAAGAAAGCCGATTAGTTGAAGCACAACGACTCAAAGAGCGAACCCAATACGATATTGAAATGATTGTAGAAGTCGGATATTGCTCAGGTATCGAGAACTATTCGCGCTATTTATCAGGTCGACCTCCTGGAGCACCACCTCCTTGTTTACTTGATTATCTACCAGATGAAGCTTTGGTTATTATTGATGAATCCCATGTTAGCGTGCCACAAATTGGAGCGATGTATAAAGGTGATTTTTCGCGTAAAACCAATCTAGTTGAATACGGTTTTCGACTACCTTCGGCCTTAGATAATCGCCCGTTACGTTTTGATGAATTTGAAAAATTAGTACCACAAGTGATTCATGTATCCGCAACACCTGGTAATTACGAAAACGAGCACAGCGATAATGTCGCTGAACAATTGGTTCGCCCAACAGGTTTATTAGATCCAGAGATAGAGATACGCCCTGTTAAGACCCAAGTTGATGACGTTATGTCTGAAATCAGTGAGCGCGCTGCCAAAGGTGAACGTGTATTGATTACCACACTCACAAAACGTATGGCAGAAGACCTTACCGATTATTTACTAGAACATGATCTTCGCGTTCGTTATTTACATTCTGACATCGATACTGTGGAGCGTGTCGAAATTATCCGTGATTTGCGCTTAGGTGAATTTGACGCATTAGTAGGCATCAATTTACTTCGTGAAGGCTTAGATATGCCAGAAGTCACCTTAGTAGCAATTTTAGATGCTGACAAAGAAGGTTTTCTTCGCTCAGAAAGATCACTCATTCAAACTATTGGTCGTGCAGCGCGAAACTCAAAGGGTAAAGCGATTCTTTATGGTGATAAAATAACCAAATCCATGCAAGCCGCAATAGATGAAACCGATCGTCGCCGTGGCATACAAATAGAATATAATAAAAAACACGGCATCACCCCAACCACAATTATTAAAAAAGTATCCGATATAATGGAGGGTGCTTATGGAAGCTCAATGCGTAGCCGAACTAAGAAGGAGTTCGATAAAGTCGCTGACAGCAAAGCAAGTTATGGCAGCATGACACCAGACAAAGCCATAAAAGAAATCGCAAAGCTAGAAAAGAAGATGTTCAAGCACGCCAAGGATTTGGAGTTTGAAGCAGCAGCAAGTGTCCGTGATGAAATAGCTGGTTTACGAGAATTAGCGTTTAAATAAGGGGAGTAAAAAAGACACCCCCTTGCTTTTAAGTACTTTTTAACTATTGTCTTAACCAAGTGCTTGCATGAAACTGCAATTCACTTAATCCGTTATGCTGGCCATTTATCTGTTTGGTATTCCAAACACTTACGAAACCATGATTGATACCAGGAAAAACTTCATAATCATGAGAAATATTTAATTCTTTTAGAAACTGATGAATGATAGGCGATGCTCGTCGTCCCATATTTAAAACGAATTCATCTTGATCACCAATTGAAATTCGCAATGGAATTCCCTTACTACGAATCTGTTGAAGGTTTTGCTTAGCTATTTGCATAGTCTCCTGCAATGCATAATCACTCACAAAGGCATTCGCCACGGCTGAAGAAAAGCTTAATGGGTATTTTAAAGCAAAGTGTATTGCACCACGTGAACCACGCGAGTGACCATGAATAGCAGTTGTTTTTGCAGACATGCCAGCTTTAAATTGCGAGCGAATATAAGCACGAAGTTCATTGGTATTTTCACTAGTTAATAAACTTTCATTTCGAGCTGATGACCATTGCTCTTCGACATTACCTTTTAGTCTACCAGTGCGTAACGAGACGATAACCATCGGCGGAATCAAGCCTTTAGTAATCCATTGATTTAACTGTTGCGCAGGCACACTATCAGGAAAACTACGTTCCCAACCTAATTGACCATGAAGAAAAAACATCAAGGGATAAGTTTTATTACTGTTTCGTTTCCATTGGGGTGGTAGATAAACCGAGTAATCAACCAAACCTCTTGCTGGACTCAAAAACCTTGAATAAGAATAAGTTCCAGGCTTCACAGATTTGATTAATTGAGACGTATAAATCGACTGATTTGTAATATTATTTCGCGCCCGTAGCAGCGAATCATTCCTTATAAACAGCTGAGGCCTACCTTCATTAATCGTTACAAAGCGATCATATCGTCCGTCAGCAGAATAGATGAAATTAATCAAATCACCATTGTTTAGCTTATAACGTGTCGGACTAATCTTTTGCAGTGCTTCTTTTTGCCCAAACAGCGTTAAAAATAATTTTTCATTTTGTTCAGTAATTCCAAAACTAACTTCTGAGCCGGCAAATAGACTATAGGTCGCTACAAGTTGAGAAGGTATCGGTAAGCTTGAAGGTTTTGTTGGTGGAACAGGTTTAGTTAGTGGACCAACAGAACATGCGGTAACCAAAAGCATTAACGAGAGAATTATAAATTGCTGCAGATGATTCATTGTTTTTGTTAAAACCTAGCAAAATATTAGAAGCTTAGCATGAATTTATTTGTAGTTTAATGATCTTAGAAACCATTAAATGAATGATAGCGTTTGAGTAATATGTGATTGTTAGATTAGTTAAAAGACACCTCCCTACTTTTAACTAATGTTTCATTTTTTAGTATTTATATTTAAACAGAACTTATGCAAAAATATATGAGTTGTATTCAAAACTTAATCCAACAATTATCAAAAGAAAACATTAGACTGAATAGAAAAAACCAACCCAGTCTAATGTTTATCTAATTTTCTTATTTACATCTCTAAAACTCTGATTAATAAACTTTAGTCACGTTTGTATAAAGCTTCAATTGAAGTTGATGCTAATGATTTAGCTTTAACCATATAGCCTGTAAGTGCACCAGATGCATCCTCAGGTAACTCTAGCTTCTCTGATAACGCATAAACAGTAAACTGATAACGATGTACACCATGGCCTTGAGGTGGACATGCACCGCCAAAACCTTCGACACCATAATCATTTTTGATATGTCTTGCGCCCTTAAGAGATGCGTCTTTGCTTAAGCTTTCTAAACCTGAAGGCAATGAACTAACCTCTTTATCTATATTAATTAACTGCCAATGCCACCAGCCACTGCCTGTTGGTGCATCAGGATCATATGCAAACACTGCGAAAGCTTCAGTGCCTTTGGGTGCTCCAATCCATGAAAGCTGAGGAGATTTGTTTCCACCCTCACAACCAAACCCTTGAAACTCTTGCGCTTTATTCATGTGTTGGCCCTGCGCAATATCTGTACTGCTCAAAGTGAAAGTATCTGCAACTGCAGGAAGTGATAAAACTAAAGATGATGCTAAAAGAAGGTTACTAACTAACTTTTTCATAAAGTTCTCGTTGATGTGTTATTGAAAGGAACTCCATCTTAACGATCAGATCTTTGTATGATTAGTCACAAAAATGTCAATTGTTCGCCCTAATCGTGCACTTTGGTTTTTCTTAAAGCCGTTGGTGTAATCCCAAATCGCTGTTTGAAACGGTCGGTAAATCGAGATTGTGATTGATAACCACATTGATCTGCGATGAGACCAATAGAATCAGCTGTGGTTTGGATTAAATGTAAACCATGACCTAGTTTGGTTTGATCTTTAATCTCTTGCAGGCTTGTGCCTTCCGCAATGAGCTTGCGTCGCAAAGTAGATTCACTCATAGCAAACTCTGAACAAAAAATATCAACAGTCACATCTTCAGTCATTTTTAAACTGATCATTTCATGTAAGCGGTGAGTAACAGTAGATGTTTTAGCAAGAGAGTAAACATCATAACCAAGGTGAGAAAAAGTCTGAAGAATTTCCCTTTTACGCATTGGCCAAACCCCTTCAGGTGCCAATAATGACCATTCTATAAACTGCTCTAAACTCTTTTCCAGCACGGAATCAATTTTACCCAGGCAATATTTTTGATTATTAGGCTGGGTATTTTTGTAATCTTCAAAATCTTCAAAATCAAATTCCAGCAGAACCGCAAAATATTCGTGTCCTTGAGGAATATTGCGCATGTTTATCATAGGACTGTTCGATAAAAATACAAAGCTTCCAGTTGGGCAAACTATTTCTGATTGATCACCAAGTTTTTTTTCTCCATCTAATACGTATATTAGAAGAGGTTTGATGATAGGAACGTTAAGAATATTTTGTACTTTGACTGAGGAATAAACAGAAAATGGTAAATGTTCTTTTTCATTTAAAGCACGTTTAGCAAGTTGAATTAATTCATTCATAAAAATCTCAATAAGCCTTTAAATAAAATTATAAAAAGACACCCCTTATTTTTACATAATGTTTCTATTCAGAGGCTTAGCTAAACATGACAGACACATTAATTGTGTAGGAGAGGAGATTAATTTCATCAATTATTTTATAGAAGCCCAGATATGATTTCTTTCACGCCAGGTTTATTTGCAAATATTTCTTCTTCAGTAAGACCATCTAATTCATGCGGGAATACTAACCAATCATCTGTTTCATGTAAGTAGTAGTCAGGTATTCGGTCAGTTGCATTATTGTTTGGTTTATACCAAGGCGTGGCGACTCGAATATCTTTTGGCATGTTTCGACGTGATTTCTTATCTAATGTTTTAAATATTGCTTCGATACTATTGCCCGAATCAAATACATCATCAACCAGTAATAATTGATCGTCGTAGTTAATGTTTTGAATGATGTAATCCAAGCCATGCACTTTTACTTTTTTCTTTTGCTTGGCTATACCCGCATAGGATGAAGTACGAATCGCAATATGATCTGACGGTGAGCCAAGATACGATAGGATTTCTTGAACTGCTATTCCCACAGGAGTTCCACCTCGCCAAACACCAACAATGAAATCAGGCCTAAAACCACTTTCAAAAACTTTGACACCCAATCTGTATGAATCCAGCAATAGATCATTAGCGGTGATGTAGACTTTTTTCATTTAAAATACCGTTATTAAAGTTGTATAAATATATTCTGTTAAAGCAAAGGAAAGAAATAATAGAGAGCTTGTAGACAAATCAAAGCATAAAGTCCTGCAACAATATCATCGATCATTATTCCCAAGCCACCTTCGACTTTTTTATCTAAAAGTGAAATTGGCCAAGGCTTCCAAATATCAAATAAACGAAACAGTGCAAAGCCAATCACAATCCACAGCCAACCTGAGGGGGCTGCGATCATAGTAATAAAAAAACCAGCAAATTCATCCCAGACTATGCCACCATGATCGTGCACACCTAATAACTTTGATGATTTATCACAAATCCATACACCAGCTAAACAGATTATCGCAACAACGATTAGATATGGCACTAATGATAATTGCATCATAAGTATATAAAGCGGGATAGCCATTATTGTTCCAAATGTACCCGGTGCAAAAGGAGCTAATCCACTGCCAAAACCAAAGGCTAGAAAATGCACAGGATGTGTCATTACCTTTCTATTTAGATTTGGTATTTGAGGGTTTTTACTACTCATGAGAAATGGTTGAATCCTTTTGGGTTTAATGGATTGTTGTAGCTGTCAATAATACCCTCTTCAGGGGTAATTGTGCCAATACACTTAAAAATAGCATCGTTTGTTAGGCTGTCTTTTAATACATTGCTACTTGAATTGACAGATTTCAAGAACTCAGTTTCTTTGTCTTGAGGTATGGTGAATAATAATTCGTAATCATCCCCACCACTCAAAGCGAATTCTAAAGCTTGTTGATAATTAATACTTTGTAACGCTTTAGATAGTGGGATACTAGATAGATCTACCTGTGCCCCTACTAAAAGCTCTGGATTAGAAAGATTCGATTGTTTAAGGATATGTGAGAGGTCCTGCAACAAACCATCAGAGATGTCTATACAAGCGCTAGCATAGTCTTTAAGCAAGTAGCTTTCATTAAATCTCGGAGTGGGACGATTAAGTCGTTTTTGACAAAAAAATAAATGATCACTCTTTAGATCAAGTTTAGCTTTTAAAGATGCTAAACCAGCGGCACCATCTCCCAATGTACCAGTCACATATATCTTATCGCCTTGATTTGCACCGTTACGATATAAAGCCTTACCATTTTCAACCGATCCCATTACTTGGATGCTAATTGTCAAAGGCCCACTAGTTGTATCTCCACCAACTAAAGCAATACCGGCTTCATCTGCTAATGTTTTTAATCCTCGGCTAAATTCTTGCAACCACTTATGATTAATCTCCGGCAAAGTCAGCGCCAAAGTAAACCATTCTGGTTTAGCTCCCATTGCCGCAAGATCACTTAGATTTACCGCTAGAGCTTTATGCCCTATATCAGCAGGCTTTGTGTCTTCAGGGAAATGTACACCCGATACCAAGGTGTCAATTGAAGTGACTAATTGTTGCTCAACACCTAATGATAAAACGGCGGCATCATCACCCACATTTTTTATAATTTGGCTTGTTCTGTTAAGTGATGAATTATCTTGAGCAGAATTTTCTAGAATAGAATTATCTTGAATAGAATCATGTGGAGAAGAACCTTTATTAGGACTCTCCCAAGTAAAGTAGCTTGCGATTAAGTCAAATTCACTCACCAAACACCCTTGATTACTTTTTAGTTGTGCTTGAAATTTTTGATTTTAAATCAGCTGGAGTTAATTTTTTTGATTTACTTTTAGATGCAGAAACTTTATCTAAATTATCTTTCACTGATACATCTTTAGTAGAACTTATTTTGACCTTACTTTCTTTGGCTTGGCTTTGTTTTTGTTTACGCGGCTCTTTTTGACCTGATTCTTCAGGGCGTAGTTTTGCACCTACTTCATCCAAAACACCGTTAACAAATTTATGTGCTTGATCAGCACCAAACTTTTTACAAATATTAACAGCTTCGTTTACTACAACTTTATATGGGACTTCAGGGTGATTCTTTAATTCACAAGTCGCCATACGTAATACCGCACGTTCAATTTGATCTAAGTGCTCAGCATTACGATCCAAGAAAGGATTAAGTACAGCATCAATTTCATCCACATTTTCAACCACCGTTTTACACAACGATTGGAAATACGCCATATCGGCTTTGCTCATATCTTTGGATAAGTCTTTATCTTCCTGCAAGCCCAAATAGATTTCATGGTACTTATTTTGAGTCATTTGCCATTGATAAATTGCGATAACCGCAAGCTTACGTGCTACGCGGCGCTCAGATATGTATTGGCTTTTTTTATCAACAGGCATTTTTACAACTTTATCAGTAATTTATAAGAGTTTTTTAGTATAACTATGAAATAGAATTAACAATCTATTAAAGCGGATTATTGCTTTAATTTACTCATTAATGAAGCCATTTCAATGGCAGTCACAGCCGCTTCAGCGCCTTTGTTTCCAGCCTTGGTACCTGCGCGTTCTATTGCTTGTTCAATAGAGTCAGTTGTCAAAATACCATTAATGATTGGCAAACCAGTATCCAAAGCAATCGTTGCTAAACCTTTAGCTGATGCATCTGCAACAATATCAAAGTGAGGCGTACTACCTCGGATAACTGCACCTAGCGCGATTACCGATTCATATTTTCCACTATTGGCCATTGCTTGAACCATAACTGGTAATTCAAATGCGCCTGGTACTCGAACGATCTCTATATCTATATCAGCCACACCATGCCGTTGCAACGTATCAACTGCACCATCAACTAAGCTTTCTACAATAAATGAGTTAAATCGAGCAACAGCAATACCGAAGCGTGCTTTTTTAGGGTTGAAATCGCCTGCTATTTCTTTTATGGAACTCATAGTTTTATCCTTTGTTAACCCCTTACACTTTAGATTTAATAAAAAGTGCCTAAAAGTGAGGGAGTGTCTTTTTTAATCTGTGTTTGTTTATAATTTAATTTAAGCAATCTGGGATTAAATTAATTTTAAAATTAAATTCGGCTACTCGCCTACGTACTCAACAATCTCTAAGCCAAATCCAGCTAGGCCGTTATATTGTCTTGGTGCACTCATAACACGCATTTTCTGTACGCCTACGTCTGATAAAATCTGTGCGCCTATTCCAAAGGTTTTAAATTGTGAGTTACTAGAATCATCGTATTCTGCTTGTTTCTCATGATTCTTATCCAATTCTTTAAGACGATCTAAAAAGCTACTCTGATCATTGGCACTTAATACCACAATTACACCAGATTCCTCCTCTTCCATTTTCGCCATAATATCACGAATAGGCCAAGCTACACCTTCTTCAGTAAGAGATAACATATCGCATAATGTATCTTCTACATGAACACGGACTAATACTGGAGTATCAGCATCAACTTTACCCTTTACAAGCGCTAAGTGATTATTGGTTTGGTTCGCGATATCATCGTAAGCAATCACATTGAATTTTCCAAACTCTGTATCTAATTCCGCTTCATGGCAACGTTGAATCGTTTTTTCAGTTTCAACACGATAACGAATCAAGTCTTCTATCGTGCCAATTTTTAAATTATGTTTTTCAGCTATCTTAAAAAGATCATCACGACGTGCCATCGAGCCGTCATCATTTAGAATTTCAACAATCGCTGCAGCTGGCTCAAAACCCGCCAAGCGCGCTAAATCACAACCTGCTTCAGTATGGCCTGCACGAGTTAATACACCCCCTGGCTGAGCCATTAATGGGAAAATATGACCCGGCTGAACAATGTTTTTACTAGTAGCATCAGGCGCTACAGCAGCACGAATAGTCAAAGCTCGATCATAGGCAGAGATGCCAGTTGTGACACCCTCTGATGCTTCAATAGAAACCGTGAAATTAGTACTGAATTCTTCATTATTTAGCGCAACCATTAATGGTAAATCTAACTGCTTACAACGCTCAGCAGTGATTGGCATACAGACCAAGCCACGACCGTAAGTTGCCATGAAGTTAATATCTTCAGTACGTACTTTGGAAGCAACCATCAAAAAGTCGCCTTCATTTTCGCGATCTTCATCATCAACAATGATTACCATTTTGCCTTCGGCAAGTTCTGCAAGAATCTCTTCTATGGTATTGAATTGTGGTTGATTATTACTCATCGATATTACTCGTTAGATCATTAGATTCTATTTACTTTAACTGCCATAGTTATATTTTGAATAACCGTATTTTAACTATATCCGTTATCAGCTAGGAATGACTCTGTGATATTTGATGTTGTATTCATTTCGCTAATACCACCTTGCTGAAGCAAACGCTCAAGATAGCGAGCAATAACATCAACTTCTAAATTGATTTTTGTGCCTGATTGATAATGACCAATAACAGTCTCTTGTAATGTATGAGGTACTATATTGATTTCAAAATGCACACCATCAACGCGATTCACTGTAAGGCTAACCCCATCAATAGTAATACTACCTTTTGCTGCAATATATTTAGCTAGTCCGTCTGGAGCTTTGATATTAAACCATTCAGAACGGCCATCATTGCGTCTCGCTACAACTTCCCCTAACCCATCTACATGACCACTCACTAAATGACCACCTAAACGCGTTTGTAAGGTTAATGCTTTTTCGAGATTAACGGGTGAACCCTTAGATAAATCACCCAAAGAAGTTAAAGATAACGTTTCGCGAGACACATCCGCTGTAAAACTGGAGGCGCTAAAATTAACCGCAGTTAGACAGACACCATTAACGGCAATACTATCGCCAAGCTGTACATCTGACATATCAAGTTTGCCAGTATTGACAACCAAAGCCATATCACCACCTTTCGGTTGCAAATCACTTAAGGTACCAATGGCTTGAATAATTCCTGTAAACATTTAAGGCATATCTGATTAATTGGGCTCGGTATTATCTACCAGCTAGAGACAGATAGAAAGCCCTGAACGCCGAAATTATAAGATCAAAACGAAGCATAAAACTGCTTAAAAATAGATATTATTGTTTATAAAGATGAGGGGCCAAACTACGATTGTATTGCCAACCTTGTCTTCCTGCTTTCATCCCTTTAATGGGTGGTTTAAAAACAGCTGGTTTTGCCCTCGGAGGATTCAACACCGAATAAACCTGTAATACATTTTTAACATATTGTTTGGTTTCTTTGTAAGGAGGAATTCCTTTATATTTATCGACCGCACCCTCACCTGCGTTATAAGAAGCAATTACTTTTTTTAAGTCCCCTTTAAATCGATCCATCAAAAAACGTAGATACTTAGTACCACCACGAATATTTTGCTTAGGCTTATAGCTATCATTTACACCAAAACGTTTTGCAGTTGCAGGAATCAATTGCATCAACCCTTGTGCGCCTTTATTTGAACGCGCTTTGACATGAAAACATGATTCAGCAGTAATCACTGCTTTAATCAAATTTTTATCAATACGATATTGACGTGAATATTGATCAATATATGGATTAAACTTTCTCGCTTTCTCATTGATTTTATTCGCATTCCATTGGATACAACTCCCTGATGAAGAGCGCTTTCGACTTTTCTTGGAATGAATCCGCTTAGATCGAGCAAATGTCTTTTTATAAGGAGACTTAGCTGATTTAGCATATACGTTATTTGAAAGCCCAAACCCGTCTGGAGATACGCTTTGCCCGACAATCAAAATCATGCTGAGCACAGTTGACCATGTCACAGATCGTATAATAGTGAAGACGTTTGAATTCATAGATATTATTAAAGTGATTGGTGATGGGGATGAAAGATCTATATGTAAGTAACATTATAGATCAAATAGGTTTGAATTAGTTCGTCTCTAATTTTATCCAAATTAATACCTCAAACTTTTGCTAGAGTTATACAATATTAAACAATCATATTTATTTACTACATTAATTAGCTGAACTTAAGAAGGGAAAAAGAAATGTCAGGAATTATGGAAATTGACGAATTATTAAAAACCATGTCACCCGCTATTCAAAACGGTGAATATGTATTCTGTACCGTTAGTGGAAAGCTTACAGAGTTTGCTCACCTAAACCCCTTAGCCACCTTCATCGAAAGCGAAGGCCTCACTCTCATCTTGGGAGTGAAAGATGCTGATAAAGCTGAAATAGCGTATGAAGGTAAATATAAACAAATAACTTTAACAGTACATTCAAGTTTAGAAGCTGTAGGTTTAACTGCGGCTGTGGCAAACAAATTAACCGATAAAGGTATTAGTGCGAATGTTGTAGCCGCTTATTATCACGATCATATTTTTGTACAATCAGAAAAGGCTGAGGAAGCACTTTTAGCATTACAAGAGTTTGGCACTAAATAGCATGGCACTGTAGTTTGGTACTAGTGTACAACACTAAGAAATTAAACATTATTATCTACACCCCCCCTACTTTTGAGGTGTTTATAATATCTTATTCGCTAATTTATTTAAATTCACCAATCTCGCTCAAAACTGTTGTTGCATAGGACCCAGCAGGTAAGCTAAATTTCAATACTGCTGTCTCGGCATTACACATTTCATAACTTAAATCATTTACAGCTAAACGCAGAGCGCGACGTTCTTGTTTTAAACCATTCGCTTCCAGACCTTTACATAAAGAGTTGAATTCTTCCGCTATATTATTCTCAATCTTAGCGATTGATTCCTGTGAGGCTAATTCTCCTCGCCCCCATAATGCACCACTGTTATGAATATCAAAATTATCTAATCGCTTCTTAATTTCTGTACCATCAGCCTCATCTAGGCTTTGATTGAAACTAGAATTAGAACCATTTAGGATGTAAACATCACCTTCTACTGCTTGATTCCAAGTGCCATTAGCAACTCGCGCCGATAATATGTGATTAAAAATCCACGAACGTGCAGCAGATAAATAAATACTACGCATATTTCGATCTTTTACTTTAAATTCACCACCAAACCATTTCTGCGCTTTTTCAACATTGAAGCCTCCATGACCAAAACGTTGAGCACCATAATAGTTTGGTACACCGTTATCTTTTATCCGTTGAATAGCTTTAGCGAGTTCATCTTCTGTTCCACTAAATTCTCTGAGTGTTAGTTTGAATTGATTCCCTTTTAAAGCACCACGTTTGAGTTTTCTATCGTGACGATGCTCCTCAATGATCTGAATAGACTCTTGATTCTTGTTGTTTAAAGCTTCTTGCCAGTTAGGTGCTTCACGACCTGGCATTTGCACACTAAACCACTGGGTAGTTATGGCATTACGGTCTTTCATTCCTGCAAAGCTAACATCTCGTCTTGGCACTTCTGCAATCTGGGCCAGACTCTTTGCAACCCAATCCGTGTTCTCACCTGTCTTTTTAATCTTTAACCATACATGCTCACCCGAACCTGAAGGAGTGAATTGTTGAATCTCATCAACTTGAAAATCTTCATTGCGACTACGAATTCTGCCAAACAATTTTGACTCTTCGTTTATCTTAAGAAAAGTTGATTTGGTTTTTGAATCATGTGTTTGATTTTGCGATACGTACGGAGTGTTCTCGGGGTCATTTTTCATGCTGAACAGTATAATGAGGAAAACTGATCAGCACTATCATTAACCCTTTTTGATATTCAGTAATTGTATAAAGACCCCCCCCTACTTATTGCCAATTTATATTTAAACACTAAGTAATCTAACCTAATTTAACTATGGCCCTATCACTCTTCGAATCATTCTTATCACTCTACGTATCATTCTCATCATCCTTAGTATTTCCAGGAGTATCATTCTTATTCTAGATTTCTTGCGATTATCAATTACAGGAACTATCAATCTTTAAGGACTACTTTTCAATGCTCAAAACTCAATTAATCTCTATGAAAATTTTGCTATTTATTACCACTATAGGTTTTTCAAGTGCGCTGTATGCAAAAAACATTACCGGAGCTGTATACACTGCTACTAACCATGCTGAAGAAAACTCGATTATCGCTTATAAACAATTTGATGATGGCACTCTCAATAAAATAGGTGAATATAAAACAGGCGGAAAAGGTACTGGTTTTATTGAATTATCTGGTATGCCTTACGATCCAGGCGCAGGACACCCAGGTTCCGATGGCTTTGACCCTCTAGAATCTACTTATGCTTTATGGCGGACACCAGATAGTAAAAACATACTCGTCGCAAATGCTGGTAATGGAACTGTTAGCTCTTTACGTGTTAACAAAGATTTTAGTCTAAGCCTAAACAATGTCGTGGACACTGGAGACACTAAACCTCTAGCAATAGCAACACACGGTAAATTAGTATATGTCGCCAGTTTGACATCCTTCAATAAAGGTAACTTAAGAGGATATTTTATAGATGCTAAAGGTATTTTGACGTTAATACCCTATTCTAAAAAATACTTAAAAGGACGCCCCTCTAGTATTGAGTTTACCCCTGATGGACAGTTTTTAGTTGCTGTTGAAGTAATAACGGGTGCGATACATTCATATAAAGTTTCTGATGATGGAACACTCCTCCGTATATCTACTATTCAATCACCAGTTGCAGGCAAGGGAAGGTTCCTGCCAATCCCTATTGGAACTAAAATAGTATCCAAAAATGGAAAGAATTATTTACTTGTCACTGAAGCTCGCCTTGTAGACGCTAGAGGGAATTTCAAATCTTCAACGGACGAGAATAAGAAGAAATACCCATTTCAATCACGTTATGAAGGGCAAACTGGATCTGTTACATCATATGAAATAAACCAATACGGAGAATTACTTATTATTTCTCCCAATGTAATGGCGGGTAAAAGTATCTGGAGTGGACAGCAAACAACTTGTTGGATAACAACCTCAAAGAATGGACGTTATGCTTGGGCTACCAATCCATTTACTTCTAGCATCTCAAGCTTCAATATGAATAAACAAGGAAAACTAGAATTATCAGAGGAGATAGCCTACCAGGCCCCAAGCTATGATGAATACTTTACAGATATGGATTTAAGTGCCGATGGTGATTACGTAAATGTATTGAGTGGCAATACTGGGACAGTATGGGTCTATGCTATTAATCATAAAACTGGATCGTTAGAACTTGTAAGCTATTATGATGGTGGTGCTAAAGTACATAGTTATGGAATTGTTGTCATTTCAAAGTAATGAGATACACATAAAATAATAATTTAGACTGAGTCGTCATTTAGCTTTTTACGTAAATCTTTTGGAGTAAAACCAAACTCCCTTTGAAATGCTTTGTTTAAAGTACGAGCACTTGAAAACCCTACACTCTCAGCTATAAATTCCACCGATCGGTTTGAGTATTTGAGCAAGTTATACGCTTTAATCATGCGCCATTGGCTAATATAAGTCATTGGAGGCATTCCAAGTGCTATTTTAAACTGCCTTACTAGTGTTGCCTTAGACATTCCTGCCTGCGCACCTAATGTCTCCAAGGTCCAAGGAGATTGCGGCTGTTGATGGATAAGCTTCAGTACCTTATGTACTCGTTGATCGCGTAAGCCCGCTAAGAACCCTGAGAGCCCATCTGTCTCTTCGAGAAACTTATGCATCAATTGCAAAAATAGTACCTCTGTTAATCGATCTACTATTAAATTTCTATTACCTATAATTTTTGAAGTTTCCGCTTCGAGTTGTTTCACCGACATCCATATAGGATCATTGTCATGGATGTTTGAAAAATGTAGAACCGAAGGTAAAGAATCTAAAATAGGATGAAACATTTCATCATCAAAATGCACCAAACCACATATAACTTTATTGGTGATAGTACCTTGTTGAAATCTAGGGTTCCCTAATTCACAAGCATTTCCCGCTACGCTACTACTAATACGTTCACTCTCTTGTTTGTCTGCAATCCAATGCATATCTCCATGGGGCAACATGACAATATCCATCTCATTTATTGCAACTGCTTTCTTACCATTTTCTACCCCTACAACGAAATCTCCTTTCAGAGAAATATGAAACCTTGGTCTTTTTAAGTTATCTAATGTCAAACCCCAAGGCGATGCTAATTCAGAACGAAAAAATATACTCCCACGGAATCTAAGTGTTTCTAAAACATCATCTAAAACACTGAAATCATGGTTTTTATTTTTGATTCTACTAGGGACTTCTTTGATCATTTGGAACACCTTGTTTAAGTAACAAATCCTTATAATCAGTCTCAGAAGAACAAATATTTTTTGCTCACCCGCGTTAAAGCTCAACTAACTAAAGGATTTCGAACCATGATAAACAAGAAAATTTTAATTACAATGTGCTCCGCTTTGTTCACTGGTGCGACATTACAGCTTGCTACCATTTCTTCAGTGCATGCAGCTGAGGCGTTTATTATTACAAACGGTGAATTAGAACGACCAACTGGATACCGCGAATGGATATACGTGGGAACCCCTGTTACTCCTAACGATATGAACAGTGGTAAAGCAGCTTTTCCAGAACATCATAATGTTTATATTGACCCAGAAAGCTGGGCACAATGGAAAAAAGACGGTACTTTTCGAGATGGCACTATTCTTATGAAAGAACTAGTTAGTGTTAGTTCAAAAGCAGCCGTCAGTGGAGCTGGCTATTTTCAAGGCGAATATATAGGCCTTGAAGCTACCATCAAAAGTAAAAAACTCTTCCCAAATGATGCAGGTAACTGGGGTTATTACAGTTTTTCGGGTAAAGACCATAAAACCTTATCAAAAACAGCAAAACCATTTCCAGCAGCCTCATGTAATGCTTGTCATGCAGCTGCAGCCGCTGACGACTTTGTTTTCACTCAATACTACCCAGTTTTAAGTCAAGGAAAAGCTAAGGGAATTAAAGCAACAGGTGGTCATGATTCAGAATTGAACAACAGTTACATTGAACCAAAGGCTAAGTAAATATGAAATATACTAAAACTAAAATCTTTAGCGCTGTTGTTTTAGTTGCTTCATTTATTGGAGTCAACAACTTTCCTGTTATGGCTCATGATTATTTTTCACCGATCGTTGATGAAAAGGGCAACATTAGTTTTCCGACTGATTTTCGACTCTCCATGGTCCACCTTGGATCATGGTTTGTACCAGAAGGTGGTGCGAGTGGGTTTCATGATGTATATACGGAAAAATCTAGTGCCGAAGCGTATCGTAAAACTGGCCAATTTCCTGATGGTGCAACGTTGGTGAAAGAATTAAGAGCGTCAAAGGCAGGAACTTATACCACAGGTGCAAATGTAAGTTATGCAACGGAAGATCTTAAACAGTGGTTCGTAATGGTCAAAGATGCCGAAGGTCGATTCTCTGAAAACCCTATTTGGGGTGACGGTTGGGGCTGGGCTTTATATAAACCAGATGCTAAGACTGTAAATGTTGCCAAAGACTATAAAAAAGATTGTTTAGGTTGCCATATTCCTGCAAAAGATAAAGATTGGATCTATACAGAAGCTTATCCTACATTACACGCACAATAGTAAACTAATCATAACGGAGTGATAAATTCTCTCCGTTATTTAAAGATTAAGGCATTTTGTAACTAATTTTTTCTTCCGTAACGAGTTCTTAAAAAGTCACCCCAAAATTAATTTTATCCAAGACTGTGTTACTACTCCGAAACAGTCGCGGATTTTCGCTTGTTAATCGAGCACCTTGCGGCAAGCTATGAATATCCACTTTTAGTAATTGATTTTGTCCAAAACTTGTTTTATAAGTTTTCACATCAGACACATGAAAACGTCCATAACCATCCGTTTCCATAAGCAAACCTGTAACCGTTGCAATACGTACGCCAGGTATTCCCACTTCACCATTATCTAAATAGCCATTGAGGTTTGCATCAAAAAATACTTTGCCAATGATTGTGGTCTGATTAAATGCTGGGTCTATTGAGAGTTTTGGTGCAGCGCTAAGGTTATTAATTAAAAAGGGAGTAGTTAATAATAGAGCTACTGCAGATAGCTTTGTGATATTCGCATTCATAGTATAAATTCCATTTTAAACTTACTTTTAGCTTAGCTCCAAATATTCAAAACACATTATCCATCGGTATCAGATGCAGTATGCGAGTGATAATTGGTTAAGGTTGTTGGCAAATGGATAATATTAACAACCCCCTACTTTTAACTGATCTTATATTTTTGTTGTTTAAAAACGTAAAGATAACCTATGTAAAGCTCAGTCATTTTGTATATAACAACTAATTTTCTTCCAGGCTTTATTTCCAGCTAATAATTCAACTTTTTTTTGCATACCTCGCCAACCTTGAAGACCTCCGCTATGGATTAAAGTAATCGACTGTCCATTTTTAAACTCTTTCGCTTCTATTTGTTGAATTACACGACGGCACATTTTTCCAGTATAGATTGGGTCGAGCAAAATACCCGTCTCATCAAGCCAATCCAAGATAAAATATAACATCGTTTTATCTAATTTTGCATAACCACCAAAATCCGCATTTTGTAGTGTGTATTGATTTTTATTAGCAATAAGTAAACTATCAATACGAGCTTTAAGACTTTCATCCTTCAGCACGGAATAAACCATAAGTTTTTGTCTAGGCGCTAACCCACTAGACAAACCTGCAGCAGTTGCACCAGTACCACTGGGTATCGCGAGAAAATCAGAAGCAGAATCAATATTTATATCATGTGCCATCTGAGCACAGCCTTGAACAGCCAGATCACTACTGCCCCCTTCCGCAACAATTAATGCCTTTGGAAAACGTTTTTGGAGATCTGTTAAATAATTCTGATCATTGCGCAGTTTATAATCTTGTCGAGTTACAAACTCTAATTTCATTCCCGCTTGAAGAGCATCAGAAAGGGTTGGATTTTCAGCATACTTTGCCTCACCTCTTATTAAAGCAATAGATTCAATATCATGCTGTTCAGCCATTAAAGCCAGTGCATGTATATGATTAGAGAATGCACCTCCAAAGCTTAATATTTGTTTATATTTATTTACTTTCGCAAACTCAATGATAGGACGAAGTTTGTATATCTTATTTCCGCTGGCTAATGGATGGATCCTATCAAGACGCGCCATTCGTAAGTTTACCCCGCAGTCTTTAAGACGCTCAATATTGATCGCTTGAATAGGGACTTTTTGTTGAATAATGGGATTAATTTCTTCCATGCTCATCGATTAATTATTTGAAGGTTTATTTTTCAAATTATAAAACTCTTTTTTTACAAGAGAAATAGAACTATTCATAACTAAACGTATACTAAACAGATATTATAAATATAAAATCTTTTAAAATTAATTCTGATATAACTATCCTCTAGGAGATTCAACAATGACAAAAACACTAACAACAACTTTGCTTGGAATTGCATTGATTGCATTAACAAATGGTGCTTTCGCTGCTGATGAAGCAGGCAAAAAAACCTACGATCAAGCATGCGCTGCTTGTCACGCAAATGGCATCGCAGGTTCACCAAAAACAGGAGACTTAGTGGCATGGGCACCTCGTGTTGCAAAAGGCATTGATACTCTTTATGCGTCAGCTATTAACGGTAAAGGTGCAATGCCGGCTAAAGGTGGTCAGACAGCAATTCCTGATACTGACATTAAAGCTGCTGTTGATTATATGGTTACTATTTCATCTAAACTTTAATAAAAGGTAGAGATGAAATTTAAAAAAGGCAGCTATTCAGCTGCCTTTTTTATTGTCTGGTATTTTGAATACATTTGAATACATTTGAATAACAAAGTATATAGTTTTTATTATTTAGTCATTATGATTTACACATTATTTAAGGTAAAGTTAGCCACATTTAGCTCAATATAAAGGACAACAAATGCCCCGCCAAACAGACTTAATTGCTCCTTCAATCCTATCTGCTGACTTTGCTCGTTTAGGCGAAGAAGTCGATAACGTGATCAAATCTGGCGCTGATGTAGTACATTTTGATGTTATGGATAATCACTACGTGCCTAACCTTACTATTGGACCCTTGGTATGTGAGGCACTTCGTAAACATGGTGTAACTGCAGATATTGATGTGCATTTAATGGTTAAACCTGTTGATAGAATTATTCCTGATTTTGCTAAAGCAGGTGCTACATATATCTCATTTCATCCTGAAGCCTCTGAACATATTGATCGCACATTACAGTTAATTCGTGAACATGGTTGTAAAGCGGGTTTAGTGTTCAACCCTGCTACTTCTTTAGATGTGCTCGAATACCTTATGGATAAGGTAGATCTAATCTTACTCATGTCAGTTAACCCAGGTTTTGGCGGACAGAGCTTTATTCCTTCAACACTCACCAAACTCAAACAAGCGCGGAAACTTATTGATGATTCTGGCTACGATATTCGACTAGAAGTAGATGGTGGCGTTAAAGACAGCAATATAAAGATAATCAAAGAAGCGGGTGCAGATATGTTTGTAGCCGGTTCAGCAATCTTTGGCGCTGCGAATACAGACGATGCTAATCATTATGATAGTATTTGTAGCAAATTTAGAGAGCAATTAGCTGCAGCCAATATTTGATTTATAAGGAGTTTATTAAAAGATATGCTAAAAGTGGGGGGGTGTCTTTTTAATCTATCATTTAATGCTCTTTAATATTATTTGATACACGACGCCACTATGACTAATAGTCACACAAATCAATTCACACCAGAACTCATTCTTATTGATCTAGATGGCACTTTAGTGGATTCAATCCCAGATATTTCATGGTGTCTTGATCAAACTATGAAACAGATTG
>CALISP010000041.1 GCA_938041705.1 uncultured Cocleimonas sp.
AGAAAAAGTATATCTCCTAATTCATGACTTTGCCTCTGCAGTAATTTTAGCGTTTCTGCATGTTGTATTTGCTCAATTCCTGAGCGTTGCGTCATAACAATTTTCTGAGAGTAATTTTGCGCTAAAATCATATCTCGATACAATTCCAACATATCCATGAGATCTTTTTCAGCCATGCTTTGCTTATTGCTAGCGAGTAAAACTGTTGCAATCAAATTAATAGCATTGACTGTGGCAGCTTGGTTAATATTCGACATGATGTTTTGCGAGAGTGACCCAATGATATCTCGCACCCATGGGGGACGAATTTCGTCATCATAGGTCTCAGCAGCCCATTCAGGATGACTCTTATCTAATAATTGATTCAGGTAGATGGGCTCACCAAAATTAGTATGTACTTTGCCGTATTCACCTCTAATTTTAAGAATAGATCTAATCGAATTTATAAAAGTTTCACTTTTTTTATCTTCACCAGATAACTCAGCCTGATAAGCCTTACTCTCAAGGAGTTTTTCATAACCAATGTATACAGGGATAAATGCCACTGGCCGTTTGCGGTACTTTAAAAATCCACGCACTGTCATTGATAACATCCCTGGTTTTGCTTGCAATAAACGCCCTGTTCTACTGCGCCCACCTTCGACAAAATACTCTATAGCAATGCCTTTAGAAATTAATTCTGCAACATATTCAAACATAACCGTCGAATAAAGCTCATTACCCTTAAAGCTACGTCGAATAAAAAATGCGCCACCACCACGTAAAATTGTACCAATAATTGGCATATTTAAATTTTTACCCGCAGCTATATATGGAATAGCCAGACCTTGAAAAAAGATTACATAAGAAAGTAGTAAATAATCAATATGACTACGGTGACAAGGTACGTAAACCAGTTCATGAGTTAGAGCAATAGTTTTTAGATCATCGTTATTATGCACCTCAATACCTGAATAAAAACGATTCCAAAAAGACGATAGCGCACGCGTCATTACTTGTATTGTTACATTAGTGCAATTTGCGACAATCTCATGCAAATAACGACTAGCCTGCATGCTTGCCTTTATATTCGTAATACCATCTTCTTGGCTACGACGAGCAATCGCATTTTGCACAGCAGGTTTCAATATAAGATCACGGACTAAGGTACGTCTATGAGATACATCTGGACCCAATGTTGCACCTCGGATATTTTTTAAGCGTGCCGCGAGTGTCTCTTGCAAAGAGTCGATAATTTCATCATCTCGTTGCTCAGTAAAATCCGTACAACGATAAACAATAAGATCGGAATATTGAACCAAATTACTGCGTCCATGAAAAATGGTTCTAAAAAACATACGTGTACGACCCGCCAAGGCCCACGAATCAGCAAAAAGCACATGTATCCAGCTTTTTTGCATTGCGACCGGACGCCCCCAAAAAATCTGTACGGGTAAAAATTGAATTTCTTGTTCGGGAATATCACGCAAGTTTTCAACAATTCCTCTTAGCATTCGTGATCGTTTAGGCTGTTGTTCTAACCAAGCTTTAAAAGGCTGTCGTGGCGCAATTGTATAAACCGAGTGCCAATCATTCAACTGTGGTATGTCAATCGTAGCCATAGGAGCAGGTAAACCGAGTTTTTCGCACTGATGCTCCAGTACTAGTAAATTAGTCCATGAGCGTGTTTCTAAAACATAGATAAGCGGCAACTCAGGATTAATTCCAAGCTTTTCTATATTCATAGGAGTAGCTTCTGTCTTCACCCATAAATATAAAATTTTACGACCAAGGTAATTAAGTAGATTCATGATTAGGAGTATAGGAAAGAAATGAGACAACGAAAGTTAAGTTACCTCACTAACTATAAAATAAGGTCAAAACTTAACTTAAGACGCTTGACGCCTAATAAGAACTAAGATTAATTTAGAGACGTCATATTTAATGGCAATTACCGAAAGACACTTGTTGAACTATTACAAACATAAAAAAAGCCCACTATAAAGTGAGCTTTTTGAGGAATTGGTGCCGATGGGCGGAGTCGAACCGCCACTGCTTGCGCAACACGCCCCTCAAGCGTGCGTGTCTACCAATTTCACCACATCGGCTTTACTAACTATTTTGGAACGTCTGCAGGATCTGATTCTTCCTTCGCAGGAGCTACTGGTGTAGTTGATCCGGTAGGAACATCTACAGGAGCTATTGTTTCATTTACAGCAGGTGCAGTAACTGCTGTTGGAATAATAGATTCTCCAACTGTTCTGTCTGGATTAGCAACTAACCAAGCTAACATAAGAGAATTTGAGAAAAACACTACAGCTAACAATGTAGTTAGTTTAGTTAAAAAATTACCCGAGCCTTTAGATCCAAATACAGTTCCTGAAGCGCCACCACCGAATGCAGCACCTGCATCAGCACCTTTACCATGCTGAATTAACACAAGACCTATAATGCCAAGCGCAACTAAAATTTGAATAATTAATAGAATGTTATATAACATGAAAAACCTTTACCTTGTTTAAATCTAAGCTCTAGAGAATAGTTTGACTTAGATTATTATTTTGTTGTTAATTGTTACTATTTGCCTGCACTGCAAATAGCTAAAAAATCTTCTGCTTTTAATGCAGCTCCACCTATTAGACCACCATCAATGTCTGGCATTGCAAATAATTCATCTGCGTTACCACCATTAACACTGCCACCGTATAAAATTTGTACTTTATCAGCCACATCAGCATTTAATGCCGCTATCTTGCCACGAATAAACGCATGTACATCTTGAGCTTGTTGTGGGGATGCAGTCATACCCGTACCAATTGCCCAGACAGGCTCATAAGCTATAACACCATCAGTCAAGGCTTCTACACCTTCTAAATCAATCACAGCATCAAGTTGGCGAGCAACAACGGTTTCAGTAATACCTTGCTCACGTTCTTCCAACAATTCACCAACGCATAAAATTGGTTTTAGTCCATGCTTCCGCGCTGCTGCAAATTTATTTGCTGTATCTGCGTCTTTCTCTCCAAAAATAGTACGTCTTTCGGAATGCCCAACAATTGCATATTCACAAGCAAAATCTTTCAGCATAGGGCCTGAAATTTCACCAGTAAATGCTCCAGAATCGTGCTCTGAAATACTCTCTGATCCGAAAGCAATTGCCGTACCTTCAAGAGTTTCTTGTACCTGATGAATATAGATGTAAGGTACACATACCGCAACTTCAGTGTTTGACTTAACTCTACCGTCAGCCATACCGGCTAGAATATTTTTTAATAACTCAGCGATACTTGCTTTAGAGCCATTTAACTTCCAGTTTCCTGCCACTAGAGTGTTACGCATATGCTTCTCCAGACTATCTTTTTTCGAATCGCGGAAGGTTAACCCTAGCACATCAATAAATCAAATGATTTGTGACCTAGCTAGCGACTTTCTCAACTACGTCAGCGATTAGCTGAGCGTATTTTTTAGTATCTGACTCTTCTTCAGCCTCTACCATTACTCTAATAAGCGGCTCTGTTCCCGAAGCTCTTAATAAAACACGGCCTGAATCACCCATTTCTGTCTCTGCAGTTTTTACAGCAGCTTGAATATCTTTATTGTCGGCGAGATCAATTTTCTCTTTTATTTTCACATTAATCATAGTTTGTGGATACTTAACCATGACTTGCTTAAGATCATGTAAAGTTTTACCGCTACTAATTACTGCATATAATACTTGTAGTGCTGCAATCGTCCCATCACCTGTTTCAATTCTATCTCTTACTATGATATGCCCTGATGACTCGCCACCTAGCAAACCACCAGTTTTCTTCATTATATCCATGACATAACGATCACCAACATCAGCACGATGAAATTTAATTCCCATCGATTTAATTGCTTTTTCAAGACCGAGGTTACTCATTAAAGTACCAACAACATCATTCTTAAGGCCTTCGATTCTAAGTCTATGTGCTGTAATAATACCCAAGACTTCATCACCATCGATAATCTCACCCTTATGATCAACCATCATTAAACGATCACCATCACCATCTAGGGCGATACCAAGATCTGCTCGATATTCTTTAACACTTTTTTGTAAAAGTAATAATGAGGTTGCCCCACAATTTTCGTTTATATTAAAACCATCTGGCTTTGCTGCAATTTTTACTACGTCAGCGCCCAACTCTGAAAATACATGAGGGCTAACATCGTAGGTAGCCCCATTAGCGCAATCGACTACTATTCTTAGCCCATCTAGCGTTATATCGGATGGAATAGCACGTTTACAAAATTCAATATAACGCCCCCCTGCATCATCGACACGCTCAACCTTACCTAACTTATGTGAACTCACCGTTTGAATATCACGATCCAAATAATCTTCTATCATTAATTCAGTTTCATCAGAAAGCTTAGTACCTTCACTAGAGAAGAATTTAACACCATTATCTTTATAAGGATTATGAGAAGCACTTATTACTACTCCAGCAGACGCTCTAAACGTTGTGGTTAAGTAAGAGACAGCCGGAGTTGGCATTGGGCCCAGCAAACGAATATTAACGCCTGCGGCCACTAATCCTGCTTGTAATGCAGATTCAAGCATATAACCCGAAATACGAGTATCTTTGCCAATGACTACCAATGGAGTGCCTTTTGCAGCTAAAACCTTGCCAGCAGCCCATCCTAGCTTAAGAACGAAGTCAGGTGTCATAGGTGCTTGACCTATCTCGCCACGAATACCATCTGTACCAAAATATTTTCTTGTCATATTTACTTAATTTCTACTTGAGTTTATTCACAACAGTGTGATTAGTTTGTATTCAAAAATTATAACATTGTTCATATTCTAAGCGATTAAAAAGCGATAAAACCCCTTTTAGATCTATGCTTCATGAATATATAAGATCATTAATATGCATAAAGTAGGGGGGTGTCTTTTTTCTAATAAAAAAAAGGACGCTAAAAAGCGTCCTTTAAAAGATTTATATTAAACTATAAATAAAATCAAACAGGATCTACTACAGCGTCAGACTTATCGTCTTTAGATTTTTTATCTTTAGATTTTTTGTCTTTAGCAGAAGTCTCTTCAGACTCCACGTCAGAACCACCATCACCACCACTTAGCGGAGCATCATCATCACTCCAACCTTCTGGAGGAGGAGGCGCATCACCTTTCATAATGACAGCGATTTGATCCGCATCAATAGTTTCGTACTTAATCAAAGCCTCAGCCATAAGGTGCAACTTATCAACATTCTCCTTAAGGATAGTTTCAGCACGAACATAATTTGTATCAATAATACGACGAACCTCATCGTCTATTTCATGAGCTGTATCATCTGAAACTGCTTTAGCCTGTGCAGCTGCAGAACCCAAATAAGACTCTGTTTCTTCATCGATGTAAGACAATGGTCCTAATTTTTCAGAAAGACCCCATTTCGTTACCATATTGCGAGCTATTGAAGTAGCACGCTCGATATCGTTTGAAGCACCCGTTGTGACACCTTCTTTTCCAAGAATCATTTCTTCAGCAATTCGACCACCGAACAATGTAGATATCTGACTTTCTAAATTTAATTTACTAGCACTATATTTGTCTTCTTCAGGCAAGAACATAGTTACACCTAAAGCACGACCACGAGGAATAATAGTCACTTTATAGACAGGATCATGATCTGGCACAATTAAGCCTACGATCGCATGACCTGCTTCGTGAAAAGCAGTATTAGATTTCTCTTTCTCATTCATAACCATAGATTTACGCTCTGCGCCCATCATGATCTTATCTTTAGCTCGATCAAACTCTTCCATGTTGACCACACGCTTGTCACCACGTGCCGCAAACAATGCTGCCTCATTTACAAGGTTAGCTAAATCCGCACCAGAGAACCCTGGAGTTCCACGCGCTAATATTGCTGGTTTAACATCATCACCTAAAGGTACTTTACGCATGTGTACTTTTAAGATTTGCTCACGACCACGAACATCAGGCAATGGCACAACCACTTGACGGTCAAAACGGCCAGGTCTTAATAATGCTGGGTCAAGTACGTCTGGACGGTTAGTCGCAGCAACGACAATAACGCCTTCAGTTCCTTCGAAACCATCCATTTCAACTAATAATTGATTTAGTGTTTGCTCGCGCTCATCATTTCCGCCACCCATACCAGCGCCACGTTTTCGACCAACTGCATCAATTTCATCGATAAAGATTATGCAAGGAGCATGTTTCTTTGCTTGTTCGAACATGTCACGTACACGAGATGCACCAACACCAACAAACATTTCAACAAAATCTGAACCTGAGATGCTAAAGAACGGCACTTTAGCCTCACCAGCAATTGCTTTAGCGAGTAAAGTTTTACCTGTACCAGGAGAACCTGCTAGCAAAACACCACGTGGAATTTTTCCACCCAATTTTTGGAATTTGCTTGGATCACGAAGAAATTCGACCATTTCGAATACTTCATCTTTAGCTTCTTCACAACCAGCCACGTCAGCAAAAGTTACTTTTACTTGGTCTTCGGTCATCATTCGAGCTTTACTCTTGCCGAATGACATAGGACCGCCTTTACCACCGCCACCTTGCATCTGACGCATGATGTAAATCCATAAGCCGATGATTAGTAAAAATGGAATGGTATTAACCAAAATATCAACAAAAACTGAACGACCTTCTGGTTCTTTTACATCTATTTTTGCGCCACTAACAATCAATTGGTCAATTAACTTAGGGTCGTTATAAGGAGCATAAGTCTGGAATTTTCCACCCGCGCCTTCACCCACAATATTTTGGCCGCTAATTTGAACTTCTTTCACCGACTTGTTTTCAACACGCTCGATAAATTCAGAATACGATAAACTGTTTGATGGCGCTGTAGGCACATTAAACTTACTGAAAACGGCAACAAGCACTACTGCTATGACAACCCACATCAAAATATTTTTATTTAAATCGTTCAAAAAAGTATCCTCTACTTAGTGTTGCCCATATTTACTAAGGCTTGTGTTTGATAACACTGATTAATTATAGCTCAATATTACATCAATTGATTAACGCTTCACATTAACCTTTAAAATTTTGTCCTACTACATAAACTTCGCGACTACGAGGTCTTGAAGCTTTTGGTTTACGTATCTTGACCTTACCAAAATGTGATCTAACATCTTTTAAAAAGGCTTCAGAACCATCTCCTTGAAAGACCTTAGCAACGAATGATCCACCTGGCTTAAGTATCTGACATGCCATATCCAAAGAAAGTTCGCATAAATAAATGGAACGTGGTTGATCTGTCGCCTCCACTCCTGTCATGTTTGGGGCCATATCTGAAATTACAACATCTGCAAGGTAATTAGTTGGTGTATTTGGCAGTTTATTTGACGAAGTTTCATCTAAGCTTCTATTCAATACGGCCAGAATCTCATTTAAGACGCTTTCTTCGGTAAAATCCCCTTTTACGAATTCTACAAACGGCAATGGATCGATTGATAGAATATCACTAGCAACAACACGCCCCTTACTTCCCACAAGCTCGACAGCATACTGACTCCAACCACCTGGTGCCGCTCCTAAGTCGACCACCTGCATGTTTGGCCTGATCAAATTATCTTTTTGCTGAATTTCTTGTAATTTATAAATTGCGCGCGAACGATAACCTTCTTTTTGCGAGCGTTTCACATATTCATCGTCAAAATGTTCTTTTAGCCAATCACCACTGGTTTTACTTCTCGCCATTCTTCACGGTACTCTTTACAATCGGGGTTATGAAAACACTTGATAAAACAAACATAAAACAGCTTAAAGCATTAGCACATAAACTCAAGCCTATTGTAACGGTAGGTCAGCATGGAATGAAAGATTCAATCAATGATGAAATCACTATTGC
>CALISP010000042.1 GCA_938041705.1 uncultured Cocleimonas sp.
TTTTTTTCATGTAGAAATCGACCGGTACCCGTAATTGTTCCCGTAGTTCCCATTGCGCTAACGAAGTGCGTTATCTTACCTTGAGTATCTCGCCAAATTTCAGGGCCCGTTGTTTCATAATGAGCTAATGGATTGTCATTATTCGCAAATTGATTAAGTAGAAAACCTTCACCTTCTTCATACATTTTTAAAGCTAAATCTCTAGCTCCTTCCATACCACCATCTTCTTTAGAAACAAGGATTAATTCTGCTCCATAAGCTTTCATCGAAGCACGCCGTTCTTCACTCATATTATCAGGCATAAGTAGTTTAATTTTATAGCCACGCATTGCTGAGACCATTGCCAATGCAATACCTGTATTGCCACTAGTCGCCTCAATTAAAGTATCACCAGGTGAAATCTCACCTCTCTCCTCAGCATGACTTATCATGCTAAATGCAGCGCGGTCTTTAACAGAACCTGCAGGATTATTGCCTTCTAACTTCACAAGAATAATATTACTTGTATCCTCTGGGATTCGTTGTAGCTGAACCAATGGAGTATTGCCGATGAAATTTTCAACTTTGGGATAGTTCATATACTCATTCTGCTTGGATTAGATGACTAAATGTAAACGAAGATAATTTGGATAAGGAACTTAATCTTGAGAAACGTCGAGTTGAAGAAATGATTTCAATAACAACATTGCAGCTAAGTAAGGATAACTCAAAGAGTAAGACTTTGAAAAAAACACTTAGCTTTGCATAAGTTTCGTTTACATTTATAAAGAACAAAAATGTAACATTACTTAAAAGTGGGGGGGTGTCTTTTTTATTATTACTAAACACCCTTATTTACCTTCCAGAATCACATAAGCAATTGCATATTTTTTTTCATCACTAAGTGAAATAAATAAATTCTCGACACCTAACTGATTAGCAACCTCCAAAGCTTTACCATGTAATATTAATTCTGGCTTACCTTGTTCATTATTAATCACTTCTATTTCTTCAAAAGAAATCCCTTTTGCAATACCTGTTCCCAATGCTTTTGCTAGTGCTTCTTTAGCCGCAAAACGTTTAGCCAAATAAAATTTAGAGGTTTTACATTGCTGGAATATTTGAAGTTCATTTTCATGCAATATACGCTGGGCAAAACTTTCACCATGTTTTTTGAGCAAACGTTTAATACGAGATACTTTTACAATATCAGTACCTATACCGATAACAGGCATTTTAGAAACACCTCAATGTAATAACAGATGGAAGAGTCTTAATTGACATTTAACTAAATTCTAGCCTCATGCATAACTTCTATAATTTGGCGAGTTGCCTTACTAATACCAACAAATACCGCACGGGCAATAACCGAGTGGCCAATATTCAATTCTCTCATCTGAGGGATTTTAGCGATTGCTGTAGTATTCGAGTAATCTAAACCATGACCAGCATTCACATGAATACCTTGATCATGAGCAAACTCAGTTGCCTGAAGAATACGATCAAATTCGCGTTTTTGCTCATCACCTGTGGCATTAGCATAAGTGCCAGTATGTAGCTCGATAACTGGTGCGCCGATTTCTAAAACACGCTTAATTTGTTCAATATTCGGTTCAATGAATAATGAAACTCGAATATTTTCATTACTTAGTTGTTTAGTCGCCTTTTGAATTCGATCAAACTGTCCAATGACATCTAAGCCACCCTCGGTAGTTAATTCTTCACGTTTTTCAGGTACTACACAGGCATCTTCAGGCTGGACATCACAAGCAATCGCAACCATTTCATCAGTGGCAGCTAGCTCTAAATTCATTCGAGTTTTGATTGTTTTACGTAAATCATAGACATCTTTATCTTGTATATGACGCCTATCTTCTCGTAAATGAATAGTAATTGCATTTGCACCAGCTTCTTCAACTAAGAATGCTGCTTCCACTAAATCAGGGTAAGCCGTTCCCCGCGCTTGACGTAATGTGGCAATATGATCAATATTTACTCCAAGTTCTATTTGAGGATGTTGTGAATATCTTGATTTTTGTTGTGTAGCTTCCATAACCGCTGCCTTATTCAGAATTATCATCCTCTTATATTGATAATAATTTCCGTGAATTGATAGTACGAGGAGCTAAAGCATTGAATACTTTATCAAGAAAAACTCTTAACTCCTTCCAGTGTGATTCTTGCATATTCTGAATATCTTGCAAGGCTAAAAGCAAATCAGCACTGATTAAGATTTTGGCTGTTTGATACCGATGAGTTCCTACATTATTTTCTTCATCTAAAAGTAAACCATCTTCTTTTGAAAAATAAAAGTAAGCTTTTGAATCTATTAAATTATTTAACTCATAAGGGCTTATATTAACTGACATTGAGTAATCCAAACTCTGTAATAAAAACAATTCAAATCGCATTAGAATCTGTTTATTAACGTATGAATCACCTACCTTATGTAAGGTGTACTTATAGGCATTGAAAAGCTCTGGATGTGGTTCATGCTGCTGTGTAAACAGCATAATCAATTCATTAATATACAAGCCCAACATTAATTCAGAGGAAGGAATATTATGTCTACCTCGTTCATCTGCTTCGGTGAGAGTTTGAACATCACCTTTGCCAAGCCATTGAAGATGTAAATAGCGAAAAGGTTCTGTATGACCTTTGACCACCTTTCCACGTTTTTTAGCAGGACGAGCAATGCAGCAAATACGCCCATAGTCTTCACTAAAAATATCAAGCAATAAACTACTATCTCGAAAAGGACGGCGATTAAGAATATAGGCAAATGATTGTTGCATCTGTACTCTGTTAAATGAATTTTAAAGAGGATTAAGCACGTTAAAGTTCTCGATTTGAAATAATTCCCAATTCATTTAAATGTCGAGGGTTATTTTGCCAATTCTGTTCTACTTTTACCCATTGCTTAAGCATGACTTTCTTCATCAAAAACTCCTCTAAAGAATGTCTAGCACCCTGTCCAATGCGTTTTAAAGTCTCACCCTTTTTACCGATGATAATCCCTTTTTGGTTTTTTCGGTCAGTCCATATCACTACTTCTATCGTTACTAAACTATCCGTTTCTTCGAATACTTCAATTTCGACCGCAGTGGTATATGGCAATTCCTCATGAAGATTCAGAACCAATTGTTCTCGTATTAATTCTCCACAAATAAAACGTATAGATTTATCCGTAATATGGTCTTCAGGATAAATAAATTCTGATTGAGGTAATATTTTAATTAAAGAAGTAATTAAACTATCTGTATTAATTCCCTTTTCGGCTGAAACAGGAATGATTTCGGCAAA
This sequence comes from uncultured Cocleimonas sp., assembly GCA_938041705.1. GTDB lineage: Bacteria > Pseudomonadota > Gammaproteobacteria > Thiotrichales > Thiotrichaceae > Cocleimonas. Next base: position 3,283 of record CALISP010000042.1, read on the forward strand.
GTCCCTTTTTTCAGAAACCATTTGTAGGAATTCAAAAAGACGTTCTTTTTCTTTAATTCTATCGACTTTGTTTATCAGCAAAATTACTGGCACAGATGCATGCTTGATTCTACTCAAAACGAATTCATCTTCGTCAGTCCACTTTAATGCTTCAACAATAAATATAATTGCATCTACATCTTCAACCGCAGCTACCGCTTCACTGTTCAATGTTCGATTTAATAAATTCTTGGAGTTTAGATGTATACCTGGAGTATCGGTAAAAATAATCTGATATGAAATATCATCTTCAGTAGCTATCTCAGTTACTATTCCACGAATATTAGTGCGGGTTGTTTGCGGTTTATTTGCGATTGCAGAAATCTTATAACCGACAAGATGATTGAGCAATGTCGATTTACCAACATTCGGACGACCAATAATTGATACCGTTCCACACTTACTCATAGGTGAATTTTGTGATGCTTTTTTCTCAGCAATAGTATCTTCAGTTAAAGCATTATCAGATAGATTCTGATTTTTTTGGTCTTTATTTTGTTTTGAAGTCATTAAGACTTTCCTAGAAATAGTTAAGTACCTCTATTCTACTTCTTTTTGAAACTTTCTTTGACTATTTCGTATGCATTTAATGCCGCTTGTTGTTCTGCTTTACGTCTGGAGCTCGAAACTCCCTTAGTTTGAATATGTAGACTTGGAACACTGCACTCCGCAGTAAACACTTGTCGGTGATCATCACCACTCGTAGAAATAAGTTCATAGCCTGGTATTTCTAATTTACGAGATTGAAGTAACTCTTGAAGACGGCTTTTAGGATCCTTAAGAGCATCTTCTGACGGTAGCTCTTTCAAACGATTAGTGTATATTTTTAATACAAAATTTTCAGCTGCATCCATTCCCTTTTCTATATATACACTTGCAATAACTGCTTCTAAAGTATCTGACAATATAGATTTTCGTCTAAATCCACCGCTTTTAAGTTCTCCTGCTCCCAAGCGTAAAAAATCACCTAATGATAATTCATTGGCGATATCTGCAAGAGTACTTTCATTAACTAAAGAGGCTCGAAGGCGTGAAAGATAACCTTCCGATGCTGAAGACATGTTGGAATATAACGCGTTAGTTATAATCAGACCAAGAACACTATCACCTAGAAATTCCATACGTTCGTTGTGTTTATGATGTGCACTACGATGAGTAAGGGACTGTAAAAAACAGTCACTTGCCATATGCTCATGACCCAAAAGATCAACTAATTTACTTTTCAAATGTAAAGACGCTCCGTGTCTTTTAATCTAATAGATAGATATTATAAATAAGTTAAAACTTACTCACCTGAAGTATTATCTGGTTCTCCCAATACAACAGAATGTTTAAAATCTATCAAAAAAGATAAATTTGCAAACCAATTAGTAACTACTGGGTATTCTACTGATAGTTTTTTGCGCTTATTACCCTTTTTAAGTTTAGTAACTTTGAAAGGATTCTTCTTTCCTGATTTCTTATCACTGCTTCCATAATAACTATCTTCAAGACTGCGAAGATTATTTAGATTTAGATATCTTTCAATCTTTTGATTGATTTGCCTCTTATCAGCATTTTTTATACCAGGCTCAGATGCAATTTTCTCCATCAGACCCTTTACGCTATTAAATTCAACATAGAATGGCGCTACTTTAACTACAGCTGATGCTATAAGAATACCAAAACCTGCTCCGATCATCCATGCAACCATTGTTGCACCTACTTGTTTTTTTCTATTAATTCTCATTTTTATTATCTCTTGAAGATTTACGCATGATTATTCAAGGACAATTATAGATTTTGATGTGTGAAGCTAGGCTGAATCAATGTTTCTACAAACTAAGCTTTGGTAATACAAAACACCTTTATGTACTTTAAGTCACTTCAAAGAGTGGTGATTATTTTATGGTTGTCCCAATTCTTGAAGGTTTAAAACCATCACCGCCATCTGACCAATCCCAATGCATCCAAATTAGCGATGCTTTTCCGACTAAATTTTTCTCTGGAACGAATTTCCAAAAACGGCTATCACTACTATTATCTCTGTTATCTCCCATCATAAAATAATGACCTTCAGGAACAGTCCATTTACCTTCTCTCGACAAACCAGGAAAATTAATTAACTCATGTGATACATCACTATCAGGTAATATCTCTTCTAACTTATCTACATCTATTAATATTCCTGATCTATTAGCTGTTTGGTATTTACCTAAACTTTTGTGAGTAACACTTTCACCATTTATAATTATCTTTTTATCTTTTGTCCACTCAATAACATCTCCGGGTAAACCTATTAAACGTTTTATATAGTTAATTTTAGGATTTGGTGGATAACGAAAAACAACAACATCTCCACGAGATGGCTTATCTATATCA
>CALISP010000043.1 GCA_938041705.1 uncultured Cocleimonas sp.
GTTTGACTATTCAAACGTAAATAATAAATCCATTAAGGGTTAGGTAAGGTTAGGGAATGTCAGTTTTAACTACTCAAACAAACACCAATCAAATACAAGCAGTCGATAATAAATTGATGCCATTGGCGCCAAGTTACGTCGGTCCTTCTGTGCAACCAACTCAAGAAGTGTCGCTTAGCGATGTATTGGGTATTTTATACAGACGAAAGTGGACTATATTATTAACTTTACTATCAATATTAGCACTCGTCGCATGGTATACATTTTCTATAAAACCTAGCTATCGAGCCAACGCAACAATTCAAATTGAAAGAGAAGGCGCCGAGATTGTAGACTTTGGTAGAACTCAACAACCAACTAGTTCTGTTGACTCATTGAATGACCCATTTTTTAGAACTCGTTATGAGATGTTACGCGGAAGGGTTGTAGCGCAAAAAGTGATTGATGATTTGTCGTTAGAAGAAAGTCTGTCGCCAAGAGAATCAGAAAATTCAACATCGGTAATTTCCTCTGTACTTGCTTTGGTTGGTCTAGGTGGGGACAAGAAGAAAAACACAACTAATAACGTTGACTACACTGGTATATTTGCCAAAAATCTACTTGTTCAACCCATTTCAGGTACGCATTTAGTTGAAATTTATTATGAGGCTTCTTCTGCAACAGAAGCTAAAAATGTAGTAAGTAGTATTGTAAATAATTTCATTACATCTCAAATCCAGTCTAAAAGTGAAACTGGAGAGTATGCTAAAGACTTTTTAGATAAACAAATTATCGAAGCAGGCGATCGGTTGAAATCTGATGAATTAACCTTAGTCAAATATGCCAATGAAAATGGTATTTTAAGCGTAGATGAAGGTCAAACAAGACAAGTTAAGAAACTAGAAAACCTTGATTCTGCGCTTGTTGAAGCTGAGATACGACGTATAGAAGCTGAAAGTCTTTATCTGCAAATGAAGCGAGCTGGAAGTGTATCAACAGTATTGTCAAATCCGGTGGTTACTAGTTTGAAAGCTCGTTTAGTTGGTCTAGAGGGTGATTATCAAGAAATGCTTAAAACGTTTAAACCAAATTATCCTGATATGCAGAGGTTACAACAGCAAATTAATGCAGCTAAAGGAAAATTAAGAACTGAAATGAGCACTATTCAACGCTCTATGGAGGCTGATTTTAAAGCTGCTAAGAGACAAGAAGACAAAATCAGAAATGAGTTAAGCCAATTTAATACTACAATGCAAAACTTGCAGGACAGTGGCGTAGATTATAATAATCTTAAGCGAAATGTAGAAAATAGTAATAAGCTTTACAGCAGTTTGTTACAACGTCGTGAAGAAGTAAATGTTGCTTCTCAAGCAAATACCAGCAGTATCAGTATAGTAGAACCTGCTATTACACCTGTTGCAAAATATCGCCCACGTCCTAAGGTTAATCTATTAGTGGGATTAATGTCTGGCTTGATACTTGGTTTGGCACTAGCTTTTTTACGCGAATCTTTGGATAAGAGTATTAAGTCATCAGATGATTTAGAAAAGTTGACTGGTTTACCTATTCTAGGAATGATTCCTCGTGTAACAAAATCTAAAATGAAAAAGCAGTTGGATATGATCGCATTCAAAATGCCTCAATCTGCACCTGCCGAAGCTTATCGAATTTTAGCTACTAATATCCGTTTGATGTTTAGGGCTGATGAAGATCATGTGATGTTAATAACCAGCGTAAATTCTGGTGAAGGCAAAAGTACTACAGCCTGTAATATCGCACTTTCTTATGCGCAAATGGGTAAGAAAGTATTATTGGTTGATGCCGATATAAGAAATGCTTCACTTCACAAAAAGCTAGAGATTGCTAATAAACATGGTCTGACTCACTACTTAAAAGGTGAAATAGATTTAGTAGGTATTACTCAGCCAGTGAAAAAGATTCCTGGTCTGTATGCCATTACTGCAGGCCAATATGATGTGGATCCTGTTAGTTTGTTAAGTCATGAGCGTATGTCTTATTTAACAACACAAGGTGGAAGTATTTTTGATTACGTTATTATCGATGCTCCGCCAGTCAATGGTTTTGCTGATTCTTTAGTATTGACCTCATTAGCTACATCGACTGTTCTAGTGGCTCGTGAAGACGAGATGAATGCTCGATCAATCAAAGGTGTGCTAAATCAATTAAGAAGAGTCAAAAATAATGTTGCTGGATTCTTATTAGTAGATTCTAAAAATCCAGTCGTGAATGCTAAGTATTATGCTAAATATCATAGTAAATCAAAAAAAGAACTGTTATTAGAAAACAAAAAACAGAGTTTTGCTTAAGTAGGAATTGCAAAGGTTTTTATTAGAAGGTTTTTAGATAAATATTTTGATAGTGTTTATCATTGGATAAAAATAACTAAAAACAGGGAAGTGCCTTCTTCATTGATTTTTTCTAATAATCGTTGAATCTTTCAGATGTAATAATTCTAATTTTTGTTAGAATTATTACATGTCAGCATTTAAACCATTTATAAGAATAACGATTTTATCATTGATCCTTACCTCCTTACTTATTTACCTTGGTGTTAAATATCATTGGGTAGATCACATCAATAAGTCTTCTGATTTTGCAATAGAATTAGAAATCCCTGCAAAAATAAATATTGATACTAATAATTTTAGTTTATACAAACCAAAAGAATCCTTTGCTCCTGATATTATTCAAAATAATACCTCAAATGCTACCTTAGATAGTATGAATAAGGAACAGATTACAGAACAGTGCGAAAATCTATTGAGTAGAGAACTAAAAGATCCTTTGACTTTAGAGTTAGCGACAGTGAATTGTGTTGTTAGCAATTTTCAAGAAACGTTTCAAAATGTAAAAGTGCAAAAAAATGTAATTGAAGATCAGTTGAAAAAGAAGAAATCTATATACCAACGACAATGCAATCAACAATTTATCCAAAGTACACAATATTCCATAATCGAGAAACAGTTATTGATAGGCATATGTGTGTCGGACAAAATAAGTACCAGTAAATAACACTCTTATTTAATCATCAAACTATTTTAAACAAGGAAATTAGATAGTGTAATTTATTAAAACATTATGTCTAAAGTCAGAGCCCTTCTCTGGATTAATATGAAATATCTTTAAGAACTTTAGAATGAATATCTCGGTTATTAGATGCTAAAACTGAAGTGGAATCGAGAGATAGTTCATCACCTTTTAAGTCAGTAAATACTCCACCAGCTTCACGAACGATCACTGCTAAAGCCGCAATATCTAATATATTTACATCAGACTCTAAAATAAGTTCTATTTTACCACTGGCAAGCAAATGATAATGATAGAAATCACCATAACCTCGAATTCTATTAACTGAACTAACAAGATCTCCAACTCTTTGCCATTGAGGCTTTGATGCAATACTAGCTATATTGCCAAGAGATAATGTTGATTTCTTTATTGAATCGATATCACTAACGTTTATCTGCTGTCCATTTAACCAAGCTCCAAATCCTTTTTCTGCATAAGCCAATTCATTGAATTCGGGGCTGTTAGAAACACCCATAATCAATTCACCCTTATGCATCAAGGCTATTTGTGTAGAAAAGAACGGATAACCTCTTACAAAACTCTTTGTGCCATCAATAGGATCAATTAACCAATTATAGTCAGCATTTTCATTTACTTTTCCCGTTTCTTCACCAAAAAAGCCATGGTCAGGAAAGGCATCTAGTATGATTTTCTTGATGGTTTTTTCTGTCTCTACATCTGCAACAGTAACGGGAGTTTCATCAGGTTTGATTTCTATTTCAAAATCTCCTGCATAATACTTTTTGATAACTACTTGTGCAGCTTCAGCTGCTTCTATCGCTATTTTTAGAAAAGGGGTCATGTTAATATTATTTTGATATCAAGAAAATGGCACATTATACTGAATTAACAAAAAGATACTGTTCATTAGCGCTAGTATTAAAAAACTTGAACAGTAAAGCAATTAATCCTATTCAACATTAATGTGGTTTATTTGAATTCTAATCAAACAATTATAGAAATTTTTCTAGATGCATTATGGTCTGAAAGAGGTTTAAGTCAAAATACATTGGAAGCTTATGGTCGGGATTTAAAATCACTTTCTGAATGGCAATTAAAAAATAGTAGGTCATTAATAGATTCTAGTAATTCTGAATTACTTGAATATCTTACTTTAAAGATTAAGCAGGGAAGTAAATCTAGAAGTGTCGCTCGATCAATATCTACGTTTAGACGTTTTTTTCGTTATCAATTACGAGAAAATAAAATATCTGAAGATCCTACCGCATTAATTGAATTACCAAAACTTGGTAAATCATTACCTAATAGTTTAAGTGAGGCTAATGTTGATGCACTTTTGAATGCACCTGACTTAGATGATCCACTCGGGTTGCGTGATAGAGCGATGTTGGAATTATTATATGCAACGGGACTGCGTGTTTCTGAACTAGTTACACTAGAATATAAACAAATAAACCTCCAGCAAGGTGTTGTTAGAGTGATAGGTAAAGGAAACAAAGAACGTTTGGTTCCTATGGGAGATGAAGCGGTAACCTGGATTAGTAATTATTTAAATAATGCTCGTTCAACATTGATGAAAAGTGGAGGGGTGTCTAATTCATTATTCATAACAAGACGTGGTTCTGGTATGACACGACAAGCATTCTGGTATTTAATTAAACGATATGCTGTTAAAGCAGGTATTAGTCAAAGGCTATCTCCACATACTTTACGTCATGCATTTGCAACACATTTATTGAACCATGGAGCTGATTTACGTGTCGTACAATTGTTATTAGGTCATAGTGATCTTTCAACTACTCAGATATATACACATATTGCCAAAACTAGATTACAGTCAATACATCAAGAGCATCATCCTCGAGGCTAGTAAGGAGCATAAAGAAATTACTGTTAATACCGTTCAAATGGATCTTATTACTTACTTTATACGTAACTAAAGTATGAATACTAGTCTTCATCGGAAGAGGTTTTTAACAATATCGAACATTGCGGTATACTAGTAACATTAAGTAAACAAATATTTTAAACAGAATGGATTTTATAATGAAAAATACAATAATAATGGGCCTTACATTCAGTTTCATCATGTTATCTGCTGTTTCTCAAGCTGCTGTTGAGACAGTTGAAGCTAAGGCACAAATGACTGAATTAAAAGCAAAGCTTAAAGGTAAATTTCGATCGGAGCCTACATCTATCAAAGAGAGTCGATTACCTAATATATACGAAGTAATGTATGGCACAGAAGTGGTGTATTTTTCCGCTGATGGAAAATACTTCTTGGCCGGTGACATGATTGAATTAGAGACAAGAACTAATCTATCTGATTTTGCCAAGCAATCTGTACGTAAAGACATTATGGACAAAGAAGATTTCAAGCCAGTCGTGTTTAAAGCAAAACACGAAAAACATAAACTAACTGTATTTACAGATATTGATTGTGGTTACTGTGCTAAATTACATCGCGAAATGCCAGAGATTAATGCGAAAGGAATTACAGTTGAATATCTAATGTTTCCTCGTGCTGGCTTACAGTCTAAATCCTACGAGAAAGCAGTAAGCATGTGGTGTGCTGACGATCCTCTTCAAGCAATGACTGATGCTAAAGAACGACGTGAAATAGCAACAAAGAGTTGTGAAAATCCAGTTTCTTCTCAGTACAACCTAGGACAAGAAGTGGGTGTTACAGGAACTCCTGCTTTAGTTACGGAGTCTGGTAAATTAATTCCTGGTTATATGCCAGCAGACAGACTAGCAGCAATGTTGGATGCTGAAGCTAAACAATAAAAGTTTTCAGGAAATACTTTCTGATTTATGAAAGCTGAGGTATAGTTAATAAATCAGTGATAAATTTCACAGGAGAGATTCAAGCATTTTTACTAAATTTAAAATTTAGCAGCTTGAACACCGAAGGCGCAATCCCGCTCGGAAACGCTCAGGTAAAAGGACTGTTTAAATTTACTGACTCTGGAGAGCGAAACTATTATGTTTCCACCGAAGGGTTCAACCTAATAATTACGTAAAGTAGTATTGGGGAATCTCTCAGGTAAAAGGACAGAAGGGCGGCAGATTGTATAATCTGCCGCCCTTTTTTTTGTCCAAAGGAAAGTAATATGTCAGAAGCATCAAAAGATCAAGCATCACAACGTACTCCACTTTACGATAAGCATTTAGAGTCAAATGGAAAAATTGTTGATTTTGCAGGATGGGAAATGCCAATTAACTATGGTTCTCAGGTAAAAGAGCATAATCAAGTGCGTGAAGACGCAGGTATGTTTGATGTCTCTCACATGGTAGTACTAGATTTTCATGGCAAGGACGTTAAACGTTTCCTGCAATACCTATTAGCCAATGATGTTGCAAAACTAAAAGATCCAGGTAAAGCCCTTTATAGTGGGATGCTTAATCATGATGGTGGCGTCATTGATGATCTTATCGTGTATTACTTAGCAGATGATTTCTATCGAATGGTTGTCAATGCTGCTACACGCGTAAATGATCTCAAATGGATTAACCAGCAAGCTGAAAGTTTTGAACTAGAAATAAAAGAGCGCGATGATTTAGCTATGATTGCAGTTCAAGGTCCTAATGCACGAAAAAAAGCACACAGTATCCTCAGCCAAGAGGATGCATTTCAAGCGTCTAAATTGGAACCATTTTATGGCTCTCAAATAAATGATATTTTCTTCGCTAGAACTGGTTATACCGGTGAAGATGGCTATGAAATAATTTTACCTAATGAAAATGTAGCTGAATTTTGGGACCAATTGTTAGCTAGTGGTGTTCAGCCGATAGGTCTAGGAGCAAGAGATACTCTTCGTTTAGAAGCAGGCATGAACCTCTATGGAACAGATATGGATGAAACTATTAGTCCTTTGTCTGCAGGTATGTCATGGACAATTGCTTGGCAACCAGCTGATAGAGATTTTATTGGTAGATCAGCATTAGAACAACAAAAGAAAGAAGGTGTAAAACATAAGCTAGTTGGACTTATTTTGGAAGAGAAGGGTGTACTTCGTGGTCATCAAAAAGTAATAACTGAGTTTGGTGAAGGTGAGATTACCAGTGGATCTTTTTCTCCTACTTTAGGTGTGTCCATAGCTCTGGCACGTGTACCTTTCGAAGCAAAAGACCAATGTCATGTTGATATTCGTGGCAAACAATTGTCAGCTAAAATCGTTAAACCTCAATTTGTAAGAAACGGACAATCAGTAGTTTAATATTTATAAAACTACATCAACAAAATATATTTTATTTTTAATCTATAAGGAGAAATTAATATGAGTAACGAAAATCCAAGTGACCTTAAGTACACAACTACCCACGAATGGGTAAGAGATAATGGTGACGGTAGTGTAACTATTGGCATTACTGAGCATGCACAAGATTTATTAGGCGATGTTGTATTCGTTGAATTACCAGAAGTTGAATCAAGTCTATCTGCGGAAGAAAATTGCGGTGTTATTGAGTCGGTAAAAGCGGCATCGGATATGTATGCACCCTTAGAAGGTGAAGTGACAGAAGTTAACGAAGAACTGGATGGTGAGCCTGAGCTTATTAACACAGCTCCATTTGGTGAAGGCTGGATTTTCTCTATGAAAGTGAAATCTATGACAGATGTAGAAGAAATGATGGATGCCGATGCTTATGAGGCTTTTTGCCAAGAATAAGTTGTTGTCTGCTTTTGCATACCATCGCTATTAAGATTGTATTTAAACTTAATATGCATTTATTAAACCAATAAACTTTATAAACCAAGTAATCCTAAAACTATGAAGAATTTACCTCTTACTCAACTTGATCAACACGATGAATTTATTTCCCGTCATATAGGCATTGATGCTGATGATGTTAACTCAATGATAAGTGAAATTAAGGTTAAATCACTTGATGAGTTAATTGATAAAACAGTACCAGAAAGTATCAGAATCCGTGAGCCTTTGGCATTAGATGATAGTTGCTCTGAACAAGAAGCACTAGAAACCTTAAGAGCTATTGCAGATAAGAACACGGTTAATACTTCTTATATAGGTTTAGGTTATTACGATACATTAGTGCCATCAGTAATAAAAAGAAATGTATTGGAGAATCCCGGTTGGTACACCGCTTATACACCTTATCAAGCGGAAATTTCTCAAGGTCGATTAGAAGGTTTATTAAACTATCAACAAATGGTGATGGATCTTACAGCGATGGACATGGCTAATGCATCTTTACTAGATGAAGCTACTGCTGCAGCCGAAGCTATGGCTCTAAGCAAACGTTCAAACCGTCTAAAAACAGATAAGTTTTTTATAGATAACGGGGTATTTCCTCAAACGATTGAAGTAATCAAAACCAGAGCTCAATATTTTGGATTTGAGTTAATTTATGGTGATGCTAAAACTGAACTGAGTGATCATGAAGTGTTTGGTGTGTTAGTTCAGTATCCAAATGCAGACGGTTCAATTACTGATATCGAACCAATCATTGCTCAAGCTCATGAGCAAAAAGCTTTGGTAAGCGTTAGTACAGACTTAATGTCATTAATTAAGTTAAAGCCTCCTGGAGAAATGGGTGCTGATATCGTTTTAGGTAATTCTCAGCGTTTTGGTGTTCCTATGGGCTTTGGTGGTCCGCATGCTGCATTTTTCGCCGTTACCGATAAACTTAAGCGTTCTGTGCCCGGGAGAGTTATTGGAGTATCAATTGATAGCCGAGGTAATAATGCTTTACGCATGGCAATGCAAACACGTGAACAACATATTCGTCGTGATAAAGCGACGTCCAATATATGTACAGCTCAAGCATTGTTAGCCAATATGGCAGGATTCTATGCTGTTTATCATGGCGCTACTGGATTAACAACAATAGCTAGTCGCATACATCGCTTAACCAACATATTTGCCTTAGCACTATCACAAGTTACTAATACTAAGATAAAGAAAATTATCAATGATTCGTGGTTTGATACTTTAACTATTGATGTTGGTGATCAACAGCAAGATATTTATAAAGCAGCGTTGGATAAAGGTGTTAATTTAGGCTTAGTTGATTCAGACAAAATTCGAATTAGTTTTGATGAAGCTAAAACTGTTTCAGACCTTGAAGACTTATTTGCTATTTTCTTTGGTGATAAGCATGGTTTGGTAGTTGGAGATCTAGATAATCAAATAGTTTCATTAGATTCTTTAAGTGGTATTCCTACTACAAATGTTCGTGAAACTGAATTTTTGACTCATGAAGTATTTAAGCAATACCATACTGAAACTGAAATGATGCGTTATTTAAAGCGACTTGAGAATAAAGACTTATCTCTAGTACATGCCATGATTCCATTAGGCTCATGTACTATGAAGCTTAATGCAGCAAGTGAATTAATGCCGCTGAGTTGGGCAGAGTTTTCAAGTATTCATCCATTTGCTCCAAAAGATCAAACTGTTGGTTATCTAGAAATGATAGACCAGTTATCAGCATGGTTAGCCGAGGTAACAGGATATGCAGCGGTATCTTTACAACCCAATTCAGGTGCACAAGGTGAATATGCAGGATTAGTAGCAATAAACCGCTACAACAAGAGCATTGGACAGGGGCATCGAAATATCTGTTTAACTCCAACTTCAGCTCATGGAACTAACCCTGCTTCTGCTGCTATGGCTCGAATGCAAATTGTCTTAGTCGATTGTGATAAAGATGGAAATGTTGATGTAGAGGATTTGCGAGAAAAAGCTAATCTTCATAAAGATAACTTAGCTTGTATTATGGTGACTTATCCATCTACTCATGGTGTTTTCGAAGATGGAATTGTTGAAGTTTGTGAAATCGTACATGAGTGTGGTGGTCAGGTTTATTTGGACGGCGCCAACCTAAATGCACAAAAGGGATTATCTAAACCTGGGGTTTTCGGATCAGATGTATCTCATTTAAACTTACACAAAACATTTGCCATTCCACATGGTGGTGGTGGACCAGGAGTTGGGCCAATTGGTGTTCGATCACATTTGGCACCTTTTCTACCAGGTCATATTAGTAACAATGATGATAACAATACTCATGCTGTATCAGCAGCGCCATTTGGTAGTGCTTCTATCTTAACTATCTCATGGATGTATATGAAAATGTTGGGTGCTAGAGGTAATACTGACGTGAGTCGTATCGCTATTCTTAGTGCAAATTATATTGCAAAACGTTTAAGTAATGACTATCCGATATTATATCGTGGAAAAAATGGGTTTGTAGCTCACGAATGTATTATTGATATTCGACCTATAAAAGAGACTTCAGGAATTAGTGAAGAAGATATTGCTAAGCGTTTAATGGATTATGGTTTCCATGCGCCAACCATGTCTTTTCCTGTCGCAGGAACATTAATGATAGAGCCTACCGAATCAGAATCTAAATATGAATTAGATCGCTTTTGTGATGCAATGATTGAAATTAAAGTTGAAATTAATAAAGTCCAAAATGGTGAATGGCCGATTGATAATAATCCTTTAGTTAATGCTCCTCATACAGTAGCGGATCTTACTGAAGAATGGGACCGTCCTTACGATAAAATGATAGCGATTATGCCAAAAGGAGTAATTGCAACTAGTAAATATTGGCCTTCAGTTAATCGTGTAGATAATGTTCATGGTGATCGTAATTTAGTTTGCTCATGCCCACCCATTGAAAGCTATAGGTAATTATTATGGCAGGAAGCGGTAACACAGGAATAATACGCTGGAAAAAAGCCTTCGAATTTACATGTTTAGGTTTAAAAGCAACCTATAAGCATGAAGAGGCTTTTCGACAAGAAGTTTTTGTATTCTTTATCTCTATCCCTCTAGCTTTATGGTTAGGGGGGTCTTCAATCGAAATAATATTGATGATAGGAAGTATTGTTTTATTATTGATTGTTGAATTAATTAATTCAGCAATCGAAGCAGTGGTTGATAGGTTTGGTGGAGAAATCCATGAGTTGTCGGGAAGAGCAAAAGATATGGGTTCTGCAGCTGTGTTTATAACCATGTTGAACGCAATGATGGTTTGGTTAGTCCTAATCTTTAATTAATAGAGTTTTTATGTTTAGGCTGGTATAAATTAATTATCAGATCAGATTGGTTATAATTGTCATGTAAAAAAGTCGAAATTATAATTAATAATTGTTTATTTTATCATCCTGAAAAACCTTTGAATTCACAATCGAATTGCAGAGTTATAACAAAAGTAGGGGGGTGTTTATAAATTTAATATACTGCTTAAAATATATTAAAATTGGTTAATGGTCAGTAGGAGGACCATTAACCAATATTTTAATTACTGTTTTGAAGCCGAAATAATATTGAAGTCATTTAAGTCAGTGAGGATGTGCGCAGCTTCATTTAAGAATACATCAACAGGTTTTTTAGTAAATATATCGTCGTTCTTCTTTTCCTGAGCGTCTCTTAATTCCTTCATTGTTTTGTATTCAGGTAACCCATTCGCAACTTGCAACTTGTTTTCTAAACTAAGTAATTGCTTGTCAAATAAAGCGCGCTTTGCTTTTCTCTTTTCCAAGTTTAATGAAGCTGTTTTTTCATTACCTGCAGTGACCAATAATTTTACTCTTTCTACGGTCGTTTTAAACTTAGGATTGTTAGCAATTCTAGCCTGTGACTTTGCTTTTGCTTGTTGCATTACTGTTGAGTTAAATGCTTTATCAAAATCTTTATGTTTGGCGACTTCTATACGTCTCCATGGTAATGCATTTTTATAAGCACGTTCGCCAAAATCACCTTCAATTTTTGGTAAATTCCAAGGCAAGTCAGGTATAACCCCTTTGTGCTGGGTACTTTCTCCGTTAATTCGAAAGAATTGAGCGCTGGTAATTTTGATTTGTCCTAAAGGCTTATCAAAGGTTTTTCTAGTATATGACTCAAGTGGAAGAACAGTTTGTACCGTTCCCTTTCCGAAAGTAGTTTCTCCAATTATTACGCCACGTTGATAATCTTGAATTGCTCCAGCAAAAATCTCTGAAGCTGAAGCACTTCCACTATCAATTAGAACAGCCATAGGGCCATCATACAAAACACCAGAATCCTCATCTTTCAGGATATCTGTGCGTCCAGTTGTGTCATTGATTTGAACAACGGGACCTTTATCGATAAATAACCCAGTTAAGGAAACTACCTCACTCAGTGAGCCGCCTCCATTTCCACGTAAATCAATTATTAAATCATCAATTCCTTCTTCATTTAGCTCAAGAAGCAATTTCTTTACATCTCGAGTTGTACCAGCATAATCCTTATCGCCTCGATTTCGAGCTTTAAAGTCTATATAGAAAGAAGGAAGATCAATGACCCCAACTTTGACTTTACCCTTTGGTCTATCTATTTCAATGATACGTTTACTGGCAGCTTGATGTTCTAGTTTAATTTTATCTCTGACAATATTAACCGTTTTAGGTTTACCACTTAGTCCAGTTGCATTGGGTAAAACGGATAAAACTACCGTACTACCTTTTTCACCACGAATAATGTTTACTACATCACTTAAGCGCCATCCAACAATGTCTTTTACTGATGAGACTGTTTTTTGACCAACACCAATAATGCGGTCTCCTGCAGAAATTTGACCCGTAAGGTCAGCAGGACCACCGGGTACAACAGAAACAATCTTTGTGTGATCTTCATCAGTTCTTAGTACAGCACCAATACCACTCAAGGATAAGCTCATATTAATATCGAATTGTTCAGAAGAACGAGGTGATAAATAAGAAGTATGTGGTTCTACTGCTCCTGCGTAAGCATTTACAATAGTTTGAAATAATTCATTTGGCTTAATCTGGGAAGTACGTTTAGTCATATTGACGTAACGTTTTTTTAATTTTTTAACGGCTTCAGCTGGTTTTGTATCAGCTAATATCTCATTGATGTAAGCATTCTTTATACGTTTTTCCCACAGTAAGTTTAGAGCCGTTTCACTAATTTCCCACTTAGCATCTTTACGATCTAATAAATATTCAGCATCTGTATTTAATGCGAAAGGTTTTTCAATACGCATGGTTGCATATCTTGACCTTTCATTAATGCGTTGCTGATATTTTTTAAAAATATTAACTGCAACTTCAGTATTACCATCGTTAATATAATCATCGAACTTATCTCGATGTACATTAAATGATTTAATATCTGCTTCAGTAAAGTACACTTTACTTGGATCTAATTGATCTAAATATTGATCTAGAATTTTTCCTGAAAATTCATCATTTAATTCAAACTTTTTATAATGATAGCGTTTTAACATGCTATTGATTATTTTGTATTCGAAAGAATGACGAGGCGTCAACTGCCCAATTGGAGTATTTGCATTTTCAGCCGCATTAGCTGATTCAATTAAGGTAGCTGATGGGGGTGTGCCTAAGCAACCCGCTAAAACAATAAAAGAACTGAGTAAAGTCATTCTTAAAGTAGTTTTTAAAGGGTATGACCAAAACAATGGCAGTGTGGTGTTTTTCATTCTATTTATCATCGACATATCGTGTAGGGTTAGTGAATTTTAATGCAAAATTACTATAGCATACTGTTTCTGTTTA